>CAVIFG010000022.1:0-14726 GCA_963641955.1 Escherichia coli | reverse complement strand
ATAATATACTATATAATAAACAACAGCAAATATTTCCCGACTAAAGAAGGCGCGGTCCTCAGGCGCGCGGTTTATCCGCACGCACTAATAAGGCCGCGTTATTTTTATGCGGATAGAGAAAAGGAACGGAAAAATGGGAGCAACACGTCAATACGCAAAGTACGTATCACTTAACATCTTCGCAGCGGTGGGTATATCGCTATATATCCTCGCCGACACATTCTTTATATCCCTCGCGGAGGGCGCGGACGGAATAACCGCGCTCAATCTTGTACTGCCGGTATACAGTCTTATTTTCGCGATAGGCTCGATGATAGGAATGGGCTCGGCGACGAGGTTCGTTATCCTGCGGGCGCGGGGGGATGAAAAGGCGGACAGGTGCTTTTTCAACGCTATCTTCTTCGCTATGGCGATAAGCATTGTGGTCATGGCAGTGGGCGCATTCTGCCCCGACGCCGTGGTGCGGCTGCTCGGCGGCGACGAAAGGATAACCGAGGTGGGAACCGGCTACACGCAGATATTCATGCTGTTCACGCCGTTTTTCATGCTGAACTACATTTTCACTGCGTTCGTGCGCAACGACGGCGCGCCCTCCATTGCCATGGCGGGAACGCTCTCCAGCAGTATTTCAAACATATTCCTTGATTATCTTTTCATGTTCCCGCTCGGGATGGGAATGCGCGGAGCGGCGCTGGCAACGGGCATTTCCCCGATAATCAGCGTGATCGTGTGCTCTTCGCACTTCTTTACAAAGAAGAATACGATACGCTTTGTGCCCTGTCGCCCGTCGTTCAGAATGATCGGCGACGCGTGCGCGCTGGGTGTGTCGGCGTTTGTTTCGGAGATATCATCCGGCGTTACGACGACGGTGTTCAATTTCGTTATCCTCGGCATAGCGGGTAACGTTGGCGTGGCGGCATACGGCGTTATCGCGAACTTCGCGATGGTAGGCACGGCGGTGTTCAACGGCATCATGCAGGGCTCGCAGCCGCTTATAAGCAGCTTTTACGGCGGCGGCGACAACGCTTCGGCGAAGAAGATACTGCACCTTGCGCAGGGGACGGCGCTGGTGCTCGCCTTGCTGATAATCGCGGCGGTGATGGTGTTCGCGCCGCAGTTCACAGCGCTGTTCAACAGCGAGGGCTCCGCGGAGATGGCGGCATACGCAGAAACCGGAATAAGAATATATTTCACGGGATTTCTTTTTGCGGGCTTTAATATCGTAGGAACGGGATTCCTCAGCGCGACGGAGCGCGCGGGAGCGGCATTCGTTTCCGCGATACTCAGGGGCGTGGCAGCCATCGCGGGATTTGCATTCCTGCTTTCGGCGCTGTTCGGCATGACGGGCGTGTGGCTGGCTTTCCCCGCTTCGGAGCTGCTCACGGCGGCGGTCACTATGTTCTCGCTTATCAGATGGGGTAAAAGGAAGCGCACGGAATAAAATTTGAAAAATTTTTAAAAAACGCTTGCTTTTTTCGCTGAACTATGGTATAATTCTAAAGTATGGTATCACAATGTAGAGTTGTTCTACATATATTTATATTTGTTATCGGAGGAATTTCAACTGATGGGAATTTTTGAGATAATCAGCGCGATCGTACTGATTTTAGCTTGTGTATTTATCGTTATCGTAGTTCTTATGAAGGACACAAAGACACAGATGTCGCAGACAATTTCGGGTTCTAGCGCGGACAGCTTCTATCAGAAGAACGCGGGCAGAACCAAGGAAGCAATGCTGAACAAGGCAACGATAGTTTCGGCGATAATCTTCTTCGTACTTGCGCTTGCGGTCAATATTATAAACGTGTATTTCGGCGGTTCCGATAAGACTTCGGACACCTCCTCGACGGTAAGTTCTTCCGTTACATCGGATGTCACGAGCGACACCGACGAAGATACCTCGAGTGAGATAACGGTCGAGGCGGACGGTGCGGATGAAAGCGATACATCTGCTGAAAGCGACTCGGCTGCCGAGTCTGAATCTTCCGCGGACGAAGAGGCAAGCACCTCCGAGGCTGAATAAAAAACACGGACAGGTCTTAGTGCCTGTCCTTTTTGTTAAATGTATGTTAATTCCGTCCCGATGGGGAATAATATTCGGGGAACAACGTGAAAGGAAATTATATGAACAGACTTAAAACCGGCATTATGGCTGCCCTCTTCGGCGCGGGCGCGGACGGTATGTCCGAAAAGGAGCTTGTAAAGGCTCTTGAGCTTCCGAAAAAGGGCGCAAAGAAGCTTGCGGATTCCCTTGCGGAGATGAAGCGCTTTGGCGACGTTACAAATAAAAAGGGCGTATGGCGCATAAAAACTCCCGAGGATTATTTCGAAGCGGTCATAACCCGCGTATCGCCGAAGTCGGGATTTATGACGAAGCAGGGCGATACCCCCGAGGAATTTTTCGTGCGCGGCCGCGATATGATGGGCGCAATTCCCGGGGATGTTGTCATGGCGAAGAAGATATGCGACGCGGATGAGGCAAATCACCACAGCGCCGAAGCGGTGGTCATGGATATCCTCCGCGAAAGCGATATGCTGATGACGGGCGTTATCGTTGCGGAGCATAACAGGTTCACGGTGCTTCCCGATAAGCTCTGCGGCGAGCCGCTGGTTATCGCCAAGGCGGGAAAGAAGCCGCTGTCCGTGGGCGATAAGGTGGTATTTTCGATAAAGAAGCGCGGCGAGCGTCATTTTGACCATACCGTTGCGATAGAGGACAGCTTCGGCTCCTGCGAAAATGCAAAGGCGGGGGCAGAGGCGTATATGCTTGCAAACGGGCTGCACACGGAATTTCCCGATGAAGTGCTGTACGAGGCTTCCCAGCTCAATATCGACGACCCAGACCCCGACGAGGTTTCCCGCAGGCTCGACCTGCGCGGCGAGCCTATCTTCACGATAGACGGCGCGGATACAAAGGATATCGACGACGCAGTCAGCATTACAAAGGTCGAGGGCGGATACAAGCTGGGCGTGCATATCGCGGATGTTTCCCATTATGTAAAGAAAGGCAGCAAGCTGGACGAAGAAGCATTCTACCGCGGCACATCTATCTACTATGCCGACAGGGTAGTCCCCATGCTTCCGAAAGAGCTTTCCAACGGCATATGCTCGCTTAATCCCAACGTGGACAGACTGGCGTTTTCCTGCCTTATGGATGTCAGCGTGGACGGCAAACTGCTTAGTTACCGCTTTGAAAAATCCGTTATCAGAAGCCGCGTAAAGGGCGTTTATTCCGAGGTTAACGCCATCATCGACAACACCGCCGATGATAACATCAAGGAGAAATACGCCCGCGTTATAGACCGCATTCCCGTTATGCGGGAGCTTGCGCAGATACTCGAAAAGAACCGCAAGGACCGCGGCGCCCCCGAGATAGACACCACCGAAAGTAAGATAGTCACCGACGAAAACGGCGTCTGCATTGATGTTAAACCGCGGGAACGCGGCGTTGCCGAGAAGATAATCGAGGAGTTCATGCTGATGGCTAACAACTCCGCGGCGGCGCTTGCAATGCGCGAGAAGATACCGTTCGTGTATCGTGTTCACGAAGCGCCTGCCCCCGAGAAACTGATCGCGCTGAACGAAACGCTGACCGCGCTGGGGGTCAATCCCGAGGGAATAACCGAGCGCGCCGCAGCGGCGGACCTCGCGAAGATACTCAGCGACAACAAGGAAAGCGACAGATACGAGGTTATAAACAGGATAGTTCTCCGCACGATGATGAAAGCGCGCTATTCCGACGAGCCGCTTGGACACTACGGACTTGTAATGCCCGAGTACGCGCATTTCACCTCCCCGATACGCCGCTATGCCGACCTTTCGATACACCGCATCCTCACGGATTATGTGTATGCGCTCAGCACCGAAAAGCTCTGCAAGAAGTACAGCGAGTTCGCGTACAAGGCGGCGCTTCAGGCAAGCAATACGGAGCTTTCTGCGGTACGCTGCGAGCGCGACTGCGAGAACCTCTACATGGCGGAGTATATGAAGAACCACATCGGCGAGGAATACGAGGGCTTTATCTCCGGCGTGAGCCCGAGCGGAATTTTCGTTTCCCTGCCGAATACCGTGGAGGGAATGATATCCGTTACACATCTCCCGCTGGGTGAATACGAGGTGCAGCACGGCGTTATCCTTACGGGTGCGGCCGACGGAAGCATTTTCACCGTGGGCGACAAGGTGAAGATAAAGTGCATTTCCGTTAATGTTAACGGCGGATTTATCGATTTCGATTTTGCGGATAAAAAGACAGAGGAATAAATTTTTATTGCCCCGAATTTCGGGGCAATTTTTTTGTATATTGACAGAAATTTGTTGAAAAATGCCGAGTTTTATGATATAATATATAATTAGAGTATCTATACGAAAATACTGCGTGTATGAGCTCTCGGTAAGAAAGCTCGCTGTTTTGCTATGGCGTGTTGCAGGAATAAAAATGTATATTGGCATTGGAAGAAAGAAAAGGGTCATGACTGCGTGTCTGTGCTGTGTGCTGGCCGTGTTTTCGCTGTTTGCGGCATTACCGGCGGCATTTGCCGACGATACGGAGGTCAAGACGGTAAAGGTCGGTTATGTCAGCGTAAAAGGATATGAGGAGGGCGGAGATGGCGAGTACAAGTCCGGCTTCGGCTACGAGTATCTTCAGAAGATATCCTACTACACCGGCTGGAAGTATGAGTATGTCTACGGGGCGTATTCCGAGCTGCTGGAAAAGCTGGAAGACGGCGAGATAGACCTGCTGGGGGATGTTTCGTATCTCCCGTCAAGGGCGGAGCAGTTCAATTATTCATCCTATCCGCAGGGAAACGAGAGCTACTACATATTCACGCGCAGGGACAGGGCAGACCTCATAGGTGGCAGCGTAAGCAGCATAGACGGCATCAGGATAGGCGTTACTGCGCGCAGCTATCAGGAGGAGATCGCCGAAAAATGGTTCAGGAAATACGAAGTTTCACCGATAATCGTTGAGTTTGACGGCGCGGCGGCGTCTGCGGATGCGCTCGAAAACGGCGATGTTGACGCCCTTATAATGACCGACGCGGAGTCGCAGCACGGATTTATCCCGATACACTGCATAGGCTTCAGCGAATACTTTTTCGGCGTAAGCAAGGCGCGCACCGATATCCTCGAGGAGCTTGACAATGCGCTGTATAAAATACAGAGCGCCGACCCGAATTACAACAACACTCTTTCGGGCAGATATGTCAACGGTACCGCCGCGACCGCATTTTTCAGCAGCGACGAAAACGAATGGCTGGAAGCGCATAACAACACCATCCGCATAGGATATCTCAACGATGACCTGCCGTATTCCGCGGTGGATAAAAACGGCGCGCTTGTTGGCGTGCTGAACGTTCTTGTGCGCAATATCGAGGCAAACTACGATATCCGCGTGGAAACCACGGGATATGACACCGGCGATGAACTCACCGCTGCGCTGGATAACGGAGAAATAGACGCGGCTGGCCCGAATTACGGTGATTTCTATGTCACCGAGAAGTACGAGATAGTACAGACCGACCCTGTTTACACCACAACGCCCGTGATAATGTACAGCGGCGAGGAATTAAAGGCAGAAAAAATCGCGGTAAACCGCAGGATACTGTTCTGCTCGGACATTGTGAAGACATTCTATCCCGACGCGGAGCTGGTTTTCTGCTCCGACGAGGAGGAATGCCTTGAAGCCGTTTCGGACGGCAGGGCGGATTGTATGTTCCTCACCTCCGCAAAACTGAATATTGTAAAGCAGTTCAGAACCACCGACGGCCTTAATTATGTCGAGATGGATCAGAAAGCGAACATCTGTATGTTTATGACACGGGAGGATTTCGCGCTTTCCGTAATTCTGAACAAAGGCATTGCCGTGTCGGAAGCAGAGCTGAACGGCGCGGAGTTCATACAGAGCTCCTATGTTGAAACCGAGTACACATTTTGGGATTTCATTTTTGATAACTACATCGCGGTCATCATCGTGACCGTTGTTGTGCTGGTGTCATTCGCGCTGGTTTTGTGGTATCTGCACAGGGCGCGCATTTCGGAGCGCAAGGCGCTGGAAGCGGAGCAGAAAACATCTGCGCTGAATGAAGCGCTTCAGAAGAACAAGCAGACCCTTGAAGTTGCGCTTAAAGCCGCAGAGCAGGCGAATAAGTCCAAGACAGTGTTCCTTAACAATATGTCGCACGATATCCGAACGCCCATGAACGGCATAATCGGCATGACAGCCATTGCCGAGGCGCATATCGACGACAAGGACAGGGTGAAGCTGTGCCTGCACAAGATAACAAATGCAAGCAGCCACCTGCTTTCTCTTATAAACGAGGTGCTGGATATTTCAAGGATAGAGTCGGGCAAGGTGCTGCTCTCCGAGGAAAAATTCAGCCTGCCCGACCTGTTCGACAATACTGTGAACATGATATCCTCGCAGGTGAGGGCAAAGCATCAGAAGCTTTCCGTCCACGCGGACAATATCATCAACGAGGATGTCGTGGGCGATTCGCTGCGGCTTCAGCAGGTGTTTATGAACATCGTCAGCAACGCGGTGAAGTATACCCCCGAGGGCGGCAGCATATCAATAAAGCTTGAGGAGGATCCGTCCGAGTCCGAAATTTATTCCGAGTATATTTTCAGCTGCAAGGACAACGGCTACGGCATGACTAAAGAGTTCCTCGAGAAGTTGTTTGTTCCGTTTGAAAGGGCGGACGACAAGAAGAGCAGGACAGAGCAGGGAACAGGCCTTGGAATGGCCATTGCAAACAACATCGTCCGCATGATGGACGGTGATATCAAGGTCGAATCGGAATACGGAAAGGGGAGCACGTTTTATGTTTCTTTCCGTCTTAAAAAGCAGGATCACAGTGATGAATTGGGTACATTGATGAGCGGTGTTTCCGTTCTCGTTGCGGATAACGACAAATCGGCGTGTGAGAGTATCTGCCGCATACTTGATGATCTCGGCGCCCGCAGCGAATATGTCCTTTCGGGCAGGGAAGCCGTTGATAAGATAACCGCCGCGCATGAAAGCGGCAGTGATTACACAGTCTGCATGATAGCCATGAAAATGCCCGAGATGGATGGAATTGAAACCGTCCGCCGCATAAAAGCCGTCGGCGGAGATATGGCGGTTATAATGATATCCGCGTACGACTGCACCGATGTAGAAACGGAAGCAAGAGCGGCGGGCGTGGACGCTTTCCTGATGAAGCCGATATTCAAGTCGCGCCTATCAACGGTACTGAAAAATCTTGTCATGGGTGACAAGGTTACGGAGCCGGTAAATGTCCTCGACAGCTATTCCGCAAAGGATTTCTCGGGCAGCAGGATACTGCTTGTCGAGGATAACGAACTCAACCGCGAGATAGCGCAGGAGATACTCGGCATGACAAAGGCGTCAGTCGAAACCGCGGAAAACGGCAGGCAGGCTCTGGATATGTTCGAGGCGCATGAAGCAGGGTATTACGACCTTATCCTCATGGATATACAGATGCCCATTATGGACGGGCATCAGGCGTCGCGGGCGATAAGGGCGCTGGAAAGACCCGACGCACGCACCGTACCGATAATCGCAATGAGCGCGAATGCGTTCGCGGAGGATATGGAATCCTCAAAGCGGGCGGGAATGAACGGACATATTTCCAAGCCGATAAACTTCGCAAAGCTCCTCGGTGTTATGGAAAGTTACCTCGGCAAGCGCACACAGAACTATGAAAAGTATTTGGAAACGGTGAAGCAGAAGCACAATATTGCCCCCGCCAAGTATTACGAAGAATTGTATTTCTCCGACGGAACCACGGAGATATCCGCAGAAAACGAACGCGCCTGCATAGATGTCCTTGACAAAAACGGCGCGGTGGGAATATTCGGGCTGCTGGAGGAAAAGGACTATCCGATATACTGCGTTTCGGGCTTTGCACTGACGCTGCTTGGGTACAAGTTTGAAGAGCTTATGGAGAGCACGGGAGGATTTTTCGCCGAGCTTATCCACCCCGATGACAGAAAGCGCTTTGCCGCGGAGTTCTACGAAAAGGACACGAAGCATCGCTACAGAATGTTCACGCGGGCGGGAAAAACAGTTTATGTGAATACCTGTTCGGCGGATACATACCGCATGGACGGGAAAAAGGTTCGTATGCTTTCGATAAACGTCGAAAGCTCCGGCAGAAATAAGCAGTAACAAAAGAGCCGTCGGCGGGAAGCCGGCGGCTTTTGGCATAAAAAACGGCGGCAGGTTTATTCCTGCCGCCGCATATGTTTTCTATTACTTCTCGGGAGCCATCAGTCTTACCATGACAGCCTTCTGAGCGTGAAGTCTGTTTTCAGCCTCGTCGAAGATCTCGGCAGCGTGCTGCTCGAATACCTTTGCGGTGATCTCCTCCTCGCGGTGAGCAGGCAGGCAGTGCATAACCATCGCGTCGGACTTGGCAACGGACATAACGTCATCGTTGATCTGGTAGCCCTTGAATGCGATCTTGCGCTTTTCTGCTTCGCTTTCCTGACCCATGGAAGCCCATACGTCGGTGAAGAGTACGTCAGCGTCAGCTGCAGCTTCCTTGGGATCGCTTACGAGCTTGAAGTTCTTGTACTGCTTTGCAAACTCAAGAACAACAGGGTCGGGGTGATAGCCCTCGGGGCAGGCAAGGGAAACATCCATGCCTACCTTAAGGCAGCCTACGGTCAGGGAGTTTGCCATATTGTTGCCGTCGCCGATGTAGCACATCTTCAGACCGTCAAGCTTGTTCTTGTATTCGCGGACTGTCTGGAGGTCTGCGAGGACCTGGCAGGGATGGCAGAAGTCGGTCAGACCGTTGATGATCGGGATATTGCCGTATTCGGCGAGGTATTCAACTTCGCTCTGCTCGAATGTTCTGATCATTATGCCGCTGAGGTAGCGGGAGAGAACGCGCGCGGTATCCTGCACGGGCTCGCCGCGGCCTATCTGAAGCTCCTTGGAGGACAGGAACAGCGCGTGTCCGCCGAGCTGATACATACCTGTTTCAAAGGAAACACGGGTTCTTGTGGAAGCTTTCTGGAATATCATGCCGAGGGTCATGCCCTTAAGAATGTTGTGGGGGATGCCGTGCTTCTGCTCATACTTGAGCTGATCTGCGAGGTTGAGGATGTCGATGATCTCCTCGGTGCTCAGATCGAGCATTTTTAAAAGATGTTTCATGTGGTTTTTCCTTTCTTTATGAGTTAAGCAGACCGAGAAGTATCTCCAGTCCCTTATCAATTTCTTCGTAGGTTATCGTAAGCGGCGGCAGCAGACGAACTTTCGTCTTTGCTGTGAGAAGCAGCAGACCCTTGTCAAGCGCCGCCTTAACTATGTCGCCTGCTTTCTTGCTGTTAAGCTCAATGCCTATCATCATGCCTATTCCGCTGACGGACTTTACCTCCTTGGAGGTCAGCAGCTTTTCGCGGATGTATGTGCCTTTGGCGGAAACTTCCTCGAGGAATTCGGGGGAGTTAACCTTTCTGAGCACAGCCAGACCGCCTGCGCAGGAGATGGGATTGCCGCCGAACGTGGAGCCGTGGGTTCCGGGGGTGAGGACATTCGCGCACTTCTCGCCGGAAAGGCATACTCCGATAGGAACGCCGCCCGCGAGTCCCTTTGCAAGGGTGGTGAGGTCGGCTTTCTTGCCGTAGTTGTCGCCCGCGAGGAACATTCCTGTTCTGCCGACGCCTGTCTGAACCTCGTCCGCGATGGTGAGGACGTCCTTTTCGGCGCAGAGCTTGAATATTTCGTCAACGAACGCCTTATCCAGCGCCATAACGCCGCCCTCGCCCTGAATGTACTCAAACATTACTGCGCAAACGGTGTCGTCCAGCTTTGCACGGAGGTCTTCGATGTTGTTCGCCTCGACATTGATAAATCCCTCAACGAACGGGAAGAAGTAGTTGTGGAAAACATCCTGACCCGTTGCGGAGAGCGTGCAGAGGGTGCGGCCGTGGAACGAATTCACCAGCGTGATTATGTTGTGCCTGCCCTTGCCGTACTTGTCGAAGCTGTACTTACGCGCGATCTTGATTGCACATTCGTTTGCTTCCGCGCCGCTGTTTCCGAAGAACATATCCTTGTATCCTGCGGTTTCGCAGAGCGCCTTGGCAAAATCCGCCTGCACCTTTGTGTAGTAATAGTTGGAGGTGTGCTGGATTTTATGTGCCTGCTCGCATACGGCGTTCACCCAGTCCTCGTTGCAGTAGCCGAGGGAGTTCGTGCCTATGCCCGAGCCGAAGTCTATGTATTCCTTTCCGTTTTCGTCGACGGCAGTTCTGCCCTCTCCCTTTTCGAGAACGAGGTCGTATCTGCCGTAGGAAGGCATTACAAAGTTGTTGAACTGTTCAATTGTATTCATTTTTATCCCCCTTACGGAACGATCATTGTGCCCGCGCCGACGTCGGTGAGGAGCTCAATAAGGATGGAGTGCGGGATACGCCCGTCGATGATGTTGGTTTTCTTAACGCCGCGGCGAACTGCTTCAACGCAGCAGTCTATCTTCGGGATCATTCCTCCGGAGATTATGCCCTGCTTCTTGAGGTAGGGAACATAGGAAACGCCTACCACCCTGATGATGGTGCTGTCGTCATCCTTGTCCTCGAGCAGTCCCTTTATATCCGTCAGCAGGATGAGGTTAGATGCCTTCATCTCCGCCGCAATGCGTGCTGCAGCGGTGTCGGCGTTGATGTTGTAAACCTCGCCGTTGGGGCCTGCCGCCACGGTGGAAATAACGGGGATGTAGCCGTTGTTCAGTGCGTTGTTGATTATCTCGGGGTTGATCTCGGTTATCTCGCCGACATATCCGAGGTCGGGGTCAAGCTGCTCCGCCTTGATAAGGTTTCCGTCAAGTCCGCAAAGACCGACCGCCTTGCCGCCCTGCGCGTTGAGAAGCTGAACAAGATCCTTATTCACCTTGCCTGCGAGCACCTGCTGAACGATGTCAACGGTTTCTTCGTCGGTGTAGCGCAGTCCGTTTACAAACTTGCTTTCCTTGCCGACTTTCTTGAGCATTGCGTTTATTTCGGGGCCGCCGCCGTGCACCAGCACTACCTTGATGCCAACGAGGGAAAGCAGCACGATGTCCTTCATAACAGCCTGCTTCAGTGTTTCGTTGGTCATGGCGTTGCCGCCGTATTTAACAACGACCACCTTGTCGTTGTATTCCTGAAGATAAGGGAGAGCCTCAACGAGAGCGTTCGCCCTTACATCATAATCTATCTGCATTTTCTGTCCTCTTTCCTGTCCCTTTATCAAGTGCGGTATTCCGCGTTTATCTTTACATATTCAAACGTGAGGTCGCAGCCCCATGCTATCGCGCTGCCCTCGCCGCTGTGGAGGTCAACGAGTATCTTGATCTCATCTTCAAGGAGAATTTCCTTAGCCGCGTCCTCGGAGAAAGAAATTCCGGCGCCGTTGGTGCATACGGTAAGCTTGCCCTTTGCGCTTGCGAGTTCTACGGAAACCTTGTTGATGTCGAAATCCGCCTGAGCATAACCTATCGCGCAGAGGATACGTCCCCAGTTTGCGTCCGCCGCAAACAGCGCCGCCTTTACAAGGCTGGAGCCTATAACGGACTTCGCGACTATCTTCGCGGTGTTTTCGTCCGGCGCGCCGTTTACAATGCACTCGATGAGCTTTGTTGCGCCCTCGCCGTCGCGGGCGGTTTCGCGCGCAAGGTTCATCATTACGGCGTACAGAGCGTTTTCAAACAGCTCGTAGTTCTTGTCCTCGCAGGTTATCTCGGGGTTCTTTGCAAGTCCCGAGGACATCAGCACGAGGGTATCGTTTGTGGAGGTATCTCCGTCGACACTTACCATGTTGTAGGTTACGGAATTGACCTTGCGGAGCGCCTTTTCAAGCAGCTCGCCGTTGATGGCAACATCTGTTGTGATGAACGCGAGCATTGTCGCCATGTTGGGGTGTATCATTCCGCTGCCCTTGGAAATGCCGCCGACGTGGCACTTTCTGCCCTCTATTTCAAATTCAACGGCTATTTCTTTCTTGCGGGTGTCGGTGGTCATAATTGCTTCGCACGCCTCGCTGCTCTTCTTTGCGGAGAGGGACTTCGCAAGGGTAGGGATAACCATCTTGATGGGCTTGATGTTAAGCTTCTGACCGATAACGCCGGTGGAGCCTACCACAACGTCGTTCGCGTCGATATCCAGCGCCTGCGCGGTGAGCTCGCACATTTCCTCGGCGATCTCGATACCGTTGTCATTGCAGGTGTTGGCGTTTCCGCTGTTAACAATAACAGCCTGCGCATAGCCGTCCTCAAGGTGCTTTTTTGTTACGATGATGGGCGCGCCCTTGACCTTGTTCGTGGTATAGAGAGCGGCGGTCCTGCACCTTTCCGCGCAGTATATCATGGCGAGGTCGCGCTTGGTGGTGTTGCCCGCCTTTATTCCTGCGATTATTCCCGCGGCGGTAAATCCTGCGGCAGCGCAGACGCCGCCGTCTACAAATTCAAATCCTTCAAATTTAACCATGTCAATGCACCTCAGTTATTCAAGTCCTGTTTTTTCGTCAATGCCCATCATAATGTTAAGGCACTGCACCGCCGCGCCGCTTGCGCCCTTGCCGAGGTTGTCGAGGCGGGAGTTGATTATCAGGCGCTCGTCGTTGCCGTTTACGAATATCTCCATATTGTTCGTGCCGCTGAGGTTGTTCGCGCCGATAAATCCGTCGGCGGGCTCACCCTCAGGCATAACCTTTACGAAGTGCGAGCCGCGGCTCTCGTAATATTCGGTAAGAGCCTTGCGCACATCGTCTGCGTTGTATTTCTTTGCGAGAAGCCTTGTATGCAGCGGCAGGGAAACCACCATTCCGCTGAAATAATCGCACACCAGCGGGTTGAATGCGGGCGCGTAATCAAGGCCGCATATCTTCTGCATCTCGGGGAGGTGCTTGTGCTTCTGTGTGAGCGCGTACTGGCGCGGCGAATCAAAATCCGCGGGTCTGTCGGCGCTTTCGTACACTGCAATGGCTTTCTTGCCCGCGCCGCTGTAGCCCGATACCGCGTGCACGGAAACGGGGTAGTCGGTGGGGAGTATCCCCAGCTTTACAAGGGGATAAACCATGGAAGCGAAGCCGCTGGCATAGCACCCGGGAACAGCGGTGCGCATGGATTTTGCTATCTTTTCTCTGAAAGAATCATCAAGCTCAGGGAAGCCGTATGCCCAGTCGGGGTTTGTGCGGTGGGCGGTGGACGCGTCGATTATGCGTACCTTATCACCCGCCAGCGAAACAGCCTCTATTGCCGCCGCGTCGGGCAGGCAGAGAAATGTGAAATCGGAAGCGTTTATGAGCTTTCTGCGCTCCTCGGGGTCTTTTCTTTTGTCCTCGTCAATGCGGAGAAGCTCGATGTCGTTTCTCTTGCTGAAACGCTCGAGGATTTTCAGACCTGTGGTGCCTTCCTGACCGTCGATATAAACCTTAACCATTGTTCAGCTCCTCCAGTTTTCTGCGGGTATTTTCTATCTGAAGCATAACGCTCTCGGGAGCGGGGCCACCGTAGGAGCGACGCTCTCTTACGCAGGTGTCAAGGCTTATCGCCTTGTAAACATCCTCGTCGAATGTTTCGCACTGGGACTTGTAATCCTCCAGCGGCAGGTTTTCGAGGGTGGTGTTCTTTGCAATGCACATTGCAACAAGTCCGCCGGTTATCTTGTATGCCGTTCTGAAAGGCAGACCTTTCTTTACAAGGTAGTCTGCACAGTCGGTGGCGTTGATAAAGCCCTTTGCCGCGGCGTGGCGCATATTGTCCTTGAGAACTGTCATGGTTTTCAGCATGGGGATGAACGTCGTAAGGCAGAGCTTGATGTTGTCAACGGCGTCGAAGATGGCTTCCTTGTCCTCCTGCATATCCTTGTTGTAGGCGAGGGGCAGACCCTTCATCATGGCAAGAAGGGTTACGTTGTCGCCTATAACGCGGGCGGTCTTGCCGCGGATAAGCTCGGTGACATCGGGGTTCTTCTTCTGCGGCATTATGCTGGAGCCTGTGGAGAACGCGTCGTCAAGTTCGATGAACTTGAACTCCCAGGAGCACCACATGATTATCTCCTCGGAAAATCTCGAGAGGTGCATCATGCAGATGGAAAGCGCGCTTGCAAGTTCAATGCAGAAGTCGCGGTCGGAAACGCCGTCAAGGGAGTTTGCCATCGGAGCGTCCATTTCAAGCAGCTCGGCGGTCCTTGCGCGGTTGATGTTGTAGGTCGTACCCGCGAGGGCGCCGCTGCCGAGGGGGGATACGTTCATGCGGCGGGCGGTGTTGTGAAGCCTGTCGATATCGCGCAGCAGCATCTGTGCGTAAGCCATCAGGTGCTGTCCGAACGTGATGGGCTGGGCGCGCTGAAGATGCGTGTAGCCCGGCATTATCGTTTCGGTGTGCTGGGAAGCGATATCGCAGAGGGTTTCGGTAAGCTCGGTGACGAGCGAGATGATATTCTTGATTTCGTCGCGCAGGTACAGGCGGATGTCAAGTGCGACCTGATCGTTTCTCGAGCGCGCGGTGTGGAGCCTTTTGCCTACATCGCCGAGGCGCTTTGTAAGCTCCGCCTCGATGAACATATGGATGTCCTCCGCGTTCGGGTCTATCTCAAGCTTGCCGCTGTCGATGTCCGCAAGTATTTCTTTAAGTCCGCCGATTATCTCAAGGCTGTCGCTCATGCTGATTATGCCCTGTTCGCCGAGCATTGTGGCGTGCGCTATGCTGCCCTGAATATCATGACGGTACATT
>CAVIFG010000021.1:10739-15249 GCA_963641955.1 Escherichia coli | reverse complement strand
GCATATAATAAACGTCAAGCTGCTCTAATAAGGCGCAGAGCGCCTCACAGAAAAGCCTATTCTTATTTTACAACATAATAACGAAAATGTCAAGGGTGGCGGCAGTTTTTTTATACCAATATGCACATATTTTTTTGTGAAAAACGATATATCGTTTACATGGGGCGCATTCGGCAAAAAACGCATAAAACCGCGTTATGCCCCTTGATTTATCGGATAGGTTGTGCTATAATATATATGTATAATTATAAGTGCGGCGGAAATTCCCGCCTGCGGAGGGAGAAAATATATGACCTATAAAGAAAGCTTCATAAAATTCATGGTGGACAGCGGCGTGCTGAAATTTGGCGAATTTACGCTGAAAAGCGGCAGGCTCGCGCCCTATTTCATAAACTGCGGAAACTACAAGACCGGCGCCCAGCTCGCAAAGCTCGGCGAATTCTACGCCGAGTGCATAAAGGAGCACGGACTTACCCCCGACACCCTTTTCGGCCCCGCATACAAGGGCATTCCGCTTTCCGTCGCAGCCTGCACCGCGCTGTACAATAAGTTCGGCATGGATGTAAACTACTGCTTCGACCGCAAGGAAGTAAAGGACCACGGCGAGGGCGGTATGTTCGTCGGCAAGACCCTTGAGGACGGCGAAAAGGTAGTTATCATCGAGGATGTTATGACCTCCGGCAAGGCTCTGCGCGAGGTAATGCCCAAGCTGACCGGCGCCGCAAAGGTAAATGTCGAGGGCATGGTGATCACCGTTGACCGCATGGAAAAGGGACTTACATCCGACAAGTCCGCCGTGCAGGAAGTATACGAGGAGTTCGGCGTTAAGGTTTACTCCATCGTAACCATCAACGACATTATCGACGCGCTCGAAAAGGGCGTTATCCCCGGCGCGGAATACGTCGAGAAAATGAAAGAATACAGAAAGACCTACGGCGTAGGCTGATAAAGGAAGGTAGTATATTAAAATGGAAATGCCGTTTCAGCCTAACGAAGGCAAAAATTTAGTTATTGACACCGATTTCGGTAAATTTGCGCGCTATCCCGTGCGCACCCACGTCATCACCAAGGACGACGTGCTCGAGGATGTCCTCGATAAATATGTAAAGGATTATGTTCAGCCCGGCGACACCATCATCATGTCGGAAAAGATCGTCGCTATTTCCCAGGGACGCGCTTTCCCCGTCGACGAGATAAAGGTCAGCCACCTTGCAAAGTTCCTCTCCCACTTTGTCGTTAAGACAAGCTACGGAATAGGACTTGGTATGCCGCAGACGATGGAGCTTTGTATCCGCGAGGTCGGCAGACCCAAGGTGCTTTTCGCGGCGGTATGCGCGGCGATAGGAAAGGTTTTCGGCAAGCACGGTGTTTTCTACAACATCTGCGGCATGAAAGCCCGCGCCATCGACGGCCCCTGCGAATACACCCTGCCCCCCTACAACCACTATGCAAAGATGGCTCCCGATAAGCCCGACGAGGTCGCAAAGCGCCTTGCGAAGCACCTCGACGTTGATGTTGTGATCATCGACGCGAACGATATCGGCGCGAATGTCCTCGGAAAATGCAGAAAGGATCTGTCGGATGATTTCGCGATACAGGCGTTCAAGGACAATCCCCTTGACCAGTGCTCTCAGCAGACCCCTATTGCAATAGTAAGAAAGGCGGACTGATCCGCTTTCCGATAAATATCCCATTGAAAGGACGGTGATTTTTTTATGGCAACAGTAGGTAACATGGCGTCAACACAGATACTCATGGCTAAGGCTATGACCAACTACACCGCAAAGACGGGAAATTCCGTTTCCTCGAGCAAGGCTCAGCAGACGCTTGACAGCCTGATGAAAACAAAACTCAAGGGCAAGAGCGACTACTTCAAGGAGCAGTATTCCAACCTCTACAAGAGCATTTACGGGATCACCGACGAGGCGGAGGAAAAGGCAGACAGCACCGTATCCCTCAAGGCGGCGAGCGCGAGCCTTTCGGACGCGGCTAACAGCATTTCCGACTTCTCCGAGAAGCTGAAATACGGCGGCGAATACAGCAGCGAGGAATATTCCAAGCTGGCGCAGGATTTCGCGGACAAGTACAACAGCTTTGTCGAAAAGGTAGGCAATTCCGAAAACCAGAACGTTCTTCAGAAAGGCGTTATCATGGTAAACACCGCGAAGGTGTATTCCTCTTCGCTGAAGCGCGCGGGGTTCACCCTCGGCAGCGACAACAAGCTGACCTTTAACAAGGATAAGCTGACGGATGTATCCGCGACGGACATCAAGACTACTTTCGGCGACGGCGGCTTTGCCGACAAGGCGGCGCAGAAAGCACAGCAGGTAAAGTCCCTGTCCGCAAGTTCGGGCACGTTCGGGTACAGCAGCTCGAGCACCGCAAACTATGCCTACAGCATAGGCGCGCTGTTCAATATTTACGCGTGAGTGTATAACGAAGGCTCCCCTCGGGTTTCCGAGGGGAGTTTTTATATTTATTTCTTCCTCATATCATTAGCCGTACTGAGAAGTTTCAGCGTTTTATCAAGGTCGCGGGACTCCGCGCGTCTTATTGTTATTGCCATTTTGTGTACCGCGCTTTTCCTGTGTTTTCTGCGTTTGGTGCGTTTTGTGTGTTATATTCGTAAAATCGGTCACTTTCCGCAATACGCAATGCCGTCCACCTGGAACAGCAAGCCGCCGGTTTCACCGCCGACATGCGCAAAATTCGTCTGTATCGACTTGCGAACGGGGTATCTTCCGTTAAACCGCTCTTTTATCACTTTTTCCATCACCGGGATATTCCATACATCGCGGAACAGGCAGTCCATCTGAACCACGCTTTCCAGCGTAAGCCCGACAAGAGCCAGACGCCGTTCCATCTCGTCGAACGCACCGTTTATCTGCTCTTCAATGGTTCCACCGACATTCCCGGCGCAGTAATTCAGAAAGCAGAAATCCCCTGCCCTGATCATTCCGGAATGCGCCCATTCCTCGTTTACATCGTACCTTGCTATGCCTTCCATAATCTCCTCCATGTTCATATAAAAACATTCTGCAAGTACATTATATCACGGTGCGTTTATTGTGTCAATATGAACAAAAACCCACCCCGTTTTCCGGGGGGAGCTTTTATATTTATTTCTTCCTCATATCATTAGCCGTATACACGACCTCCGCGTAAATCGCAGCGACGATCTGATACAGCTCTTTCGGGATGGTTTCGCCGGCGTTGAGCATTACCAGCAGGGCAGCAACGCTGTCGTCGCGGTAGACGGGCACGCCCGCTTCGTCTGCGATGTTGACTATTCTCTGCGCCAGCTCCCCCAGCCCCGAGGCGACCACAACGGGCGCGTAATTCATTTCGGGGTTGTATTTAAGAGCAACGGCGGCGTTCTGCCCGTAAATTCGCTTGTTGTTTGCGGGCGGCATGGGATGTTTGGGCATATTATCTCCTCCTTAGGCAGCACGCACGATCTCTGTGCGGTATTGCCTTAAACTCTCGTGTTGAGCGTGGTGCGCTTGTCGGTTATCTTCGGGAATATCTCAACGAGATTATGCGGCTTCTTCAGCGGTGCAGTTTCGAATGTTCTCGCGGAATATCCGCTGTTTCGGATTATCTTAGTAACGCGTTCTTTCATAGGGTCTATCTGCTTCTCGAATTTCGGCGGGTAAAGCAGCGCGATGTTCACTTCCTCGCCGAGGGCGTACATATCCAGCTCGAACCGCCCGATGCTCTCCACATCGAACGTAAGAAACAGGTGGTAGTTTCGCTGCGTGCCCGGGGTGTTGTTCGGGTTGTTTTCGTCGTTGTCCACCCAGAGTTCGCCGAACGCCTTTGTTCCGTCCACGTCCAGCGGCAGGATGTAATGCGCCAGCGGCGTGAATACTCCCGGGGCGTTGAGCAGGCTCTGCAAAAGGTTCGCGGCGTTGAAGCTGTCCAGGGATTTCAGCGCGGGGTTGTTTATGTTCTCCTGTATAAAATCCGTCAGATGATCCAGCGTGGAGCTTACCGGCGGGCGTACTCCGTGCTGCGGCAGCTCGTTCTTCACCGACATTTTGTCGATAATATCCACGAACACACCGTACAGCCGCTCGCGCAGCGGTATGTCGGGCATCGCGCGGAGTATACCGTTCAGGTCATCGATAAGCTCCTGCATCGTGTTTGTCTTGGAAAGCTCCGCGAGCATGGCGTTTGCCTGCTCCTCGCCGTCCTCGCCGAGAAACAGCCCTTTCGTCAGCAGCGCCACCGCGTCCATGCCCTCGAGCTTTCCGCGGTTGTATGCCGAGAGAATGTGCTCGATGTTGTACCCGCTGCTTTTCAGCTCCTGCATATATCCGCGGGCGCTCATGCTTTCGTTCATGAATTTCTTCCAGCCCGTAAGCTCGGGGGCAGGCTCCCGCTCTGTCTGCTCGGTCTGCACCTCGACCCCATCCGCCTGCACGGCTGCATTTTCGCCGTCCGTCGCGGGTTGTTCATCGGATATATTTCCGTTTGCAAAATTTTTGTTGCCGTCGGTATCGGAAAT
>CAVIFG010000021.1:0-10729 GCA_963641955.1 Escherichia coli | reverse complement strand
TAGGTTGATTTTGTGAAGAATTTGTAGTATAATTATCTAAAGGAGCATTCTCGGGTGCGTCGGTGTTTTTTGCGCCGTCCGCCGCCGTGGGGTCCTGCATCGGCTTTTTATCGAATATCGCCGAATAAAGACGGTTGAACGAATTTTTCAGAGCCTCCCGCAGCGTCCCCGAAGATATCTGCGTCATAAGCAGGTTGAAATACTCCTTGCACATATACGGGCTGTTGTTGTAGCGGGAAAGATTATGTACGATGAGCGGGATGAGCATCTGCGTCTTGTCGTCGTTCAGCAGGCTTCCGCTGACGTCCTTGAGGATATTCAGCGTTTCGCCCTTGAGATAGTCGAAATACTTCTCGGCGTCCTGCGCGCCCCACTGCTGCGACAGATTGAGCAGCTTCGCGGAAAGCTTCTCGTTCGGAGAGTAGTATTCCGAAAGGAATTTCAGATTTGCGCGCAGCGCTCCGAGTATCTCGTTTTTGTTCTGCGCGAAATTCAGCGATTTCAGCAGGTTGCCGATAAGCTCGCGGGTTTCCGGAGCGGTGGTGGTCTTTGCCACCTCGCGGAGGACGTCGTAGAACTCGTGGCCGCTGAACATGGTGTTCTGCTGCTCCTGATTCTGTATTTCCTCGACAAGATCCTCGGGCTTTACATAAAGCTGGGAAGCAAGATCCTCCAGCTTGCCGTAAAGATCGGTGTGGCCCGTTATAAGCGCCTGATTGAGCACCTCGACGTTAAGCAGGTCTTTCAGCATCTCCACCGCAAGGGTGGGATCCTTTGCCACCTGCACCGACATCGGGATAAGCTCGCGGTTGCCCATCTCAAGGCGGCTTCGGGCGCCCGCGTCCGTCGCCCCGCCCGCATTTCCGACGCCCGTAAGCTTTACGATGTCAAAGGGCTCGGTGTTTTCATCCTGCTGACGCGGACTGTAGTTATAGTTCTTCGCGGTTATCGGGTTGTTTATCTGTGGGATCTGCGCCATCCTTATTCCCTCCTCGGTGAGCGGATAAAAAAAGTCAAAAACGGCCGCCGCCTCACGGCAGCGCCTTAATATATTTATTTTAGCATAAAATTTCAGAATAATAAAGGGTTTTTGAAAAATTTTTATAGAAAAACGCCGTGTGCATACGCGCGTCTATCGGAAAGGAACTGATATTATGGCAAAAATAGAACCCGGCATGGAAGCAATGCTCGATATGTACTTCTATGAAACCAATTCCCTGCTGGAGCAGCTCGATGAAATACTGCTGCGCACAGAGCAGGCGAACGCATTCGAGAGCGAAGATATCAAGGAGATCTTCCGTATCATGCACACTATCAAGGGCTCTTCCGCAATGATGGGCTTCGAGAACCTGTCCGTGCTTGCCCACAAGGCAGAGGATATGTTCTTTGTCATCAGAGAGAACCCCGATGTCATAACGGACGTAAGCTTCGTTTATGACCTTGTGTTCCAGGTATCCGACTCCTACAAGGCTCAGATAGAGATGATACAGAACAACGTCGGCGGCGAATACGAAGCGCTGGATTTCAGCGAGCTGATAGACAAGCTGCTCAAGGCGCGCGACGCCCTCGTCGGCGAAACCAAGGGAGAGGCTCCCGCGCAGGCGGCGCCCGCCGCTTCTGCTTCCGCGCCCGCTGCCCCCGCAGAGCAGCCCGCTCCTGCGCAGGGCGGAGATAAAGTGACGGTAAGGGTATTCTTCGAGGACGGCTGCCAGATGGAGAATCTGCGCGCATTCCTGCTGATAAACACCATCCGCGAGGAGTGCTCGTTCCTTGAGTACACCCCCGCAGACGTTGAAACCAACTCCGAAAGCTCCAAGGAGATCATCGACCACGGCTTCCTTATCACATTTACCGCGATAGACAGCAACGATTATGTATTGAAGCAGATAGAGAGCGCACTGAACGTTCAGTCGTACGAGGTCATTTCGCAGACCTCTGCCGCTCCTGCGGCGGAGATCCCCCCCGAGCCCGCGCAGGCTCCTGCTCCCGCGGCAGAAAAGCCCGCAGCCCCCGCAGCCGCACCTGCCCCCGCAAAGGCTCCCACCGCGGTGGAGAAAGCACAGGCGGCGGTAGAAAAGGCACAGGCTTCCGGCGGCGCACAGAAGCAGAACCTCATCAGCGTAAACCTTGCGAAGCTGGACGCGCTGCATGATATCGTCGGCGAGATAATCACCACCGAATCCATGGTAATATCCAACCCCGACCTCGAGGGGCTGGAGCTGGAAAGCTTCAACAAGGCGGCGCGCCAGCTCAGAAAGCTTACAAGCGAGCTTCAGGACACCGTAATGTCCATCAGAATGGTTCCGCTGGCGGGCGTATTCCAGAAGATGAACAGAATCGTCCGCGATATGAAGAAGAAGCTCAACAAGGACGTTGAATTCGTCATGGAGGGCGAGGATACCGAGGTGGACAAGTCCATCGTGGACAGCCTGCAGGATCCGCTCATGCACCTTGTAAGAAACTGCATGGACCACGGTATCGAGGAGCACGTTGAAGAGCGTATCGCCGAGGGCAAGGCGGCAAAGGGCATCGTTAAGCTCACCGCGCAGAACGCTTCCGGCGAGGTTGTTATCACCGTATCCGACGACGGCGCGGGCATCGACCCCGAAAAGATAATGGCAAAGGCAAGGAAGCAGGGTATCCTCACCAAGCCCGAAAGCGAATACACCATCAAGGAGATACAGAACCTCATACTTCTCCCGGGCTTCTCTACCAACGAAACCGTTACGGAGTTCAGCGGACGCGGCGTCGGCATGGACGTTGTAAAGGCGAACGTTGAAAAGTGCGGCGGCTCGATAATCGTGGACAGCAAGAAGGGCGAGGGCACTACGTTCATCATCAAGATACCGCTCACCCTTGCCATCATCGACGGCATGGAAGTCACCGTAGGCGACCTTGTGTTCACGGTGCCCATCTCCACCATCCGCGAAAGCTTCAAGGCGGAGGCGAGCCAGATACTCCGCGATACCGGCGGCAACGAGATGATAATGATACGCGGTGTATGCTACCCGATACTTCGTATGCACGAGAAATTCGGCATAGATACGGATGTCACTGACCTCGAAGAGGGCATTCTCCTGCTTGTCGAAACCGACAACAAGAGCGTCTGCATCTTCGCAGACAAACTCATCGGCGAACAGCAGGTGGTCGTAAAGCCTTTCCCGAAGTACCTTGCAAAGTACAACATCAAGGGCGAGGGTCTTTCGGGCTGCACTATCATGGGCGACGGCAGCATATCCCTCATCATCGACACCAACACGCTTATCGGCTAAGGAGGCTTGTATAAATGACTAACGACGTTATCAAGGAAGCAGTCGCCAAGCAGCAGTCCGGCGACAGAAAGCTCGCCGCGGACAACAGCATTCTCGGAAAGGTCATGACCTTTAACATAGGAGAGCAGGTCTACGGCATAGAAATACAGTATGTTACCGAAATAATCGAAATGCAGCGCATAACCAAGGTGCCGCACGTTCCCCCATACATAAAGGGTATCATCAACGTAAGAAGTAAGGTAGTTCCCATCGTGGACATCAGGACGCGCTTCGGCAAGCCAGAGATACCCTACACCAACCGCACCTGCATTATCATCCTCTCTTTCAACGACACATCCGTCGGCATAATCGTCGACAGCGTTGCGGACGTTGAGGATATCCACACGGGCGATATCTCCGCGACACCCGAGAACCGCTCCGTAAACACGAATTCCTTTATCCAGTATATGATACGCTCCGGGGATAAGGTTAAGCTCATCCTTGATGTTGCGAAGCTGCTCGACGAGCAGGAGGCATAACCATGGAGATAACAGACCGCGAATTTGAACGGCTGGTGGGTTATATGCACGACAACTACGGCATAAACCTTTCCACAAAGCGCGTGCTGATACAGGGCAGGCTCGGCAACATGATCCGCGAGCGCGGATTTAACAGCTACGGCGATTATATCGACGCGGTGCTTGCCGACAAATCGGGGGTGGAGGTCACCACTATCCTGAACAAGCTTACCACCAACCATACATATTTCATGCGCGAGCCGGAGCACTATGCTTTTATGCGGGACACCGTTCTCCCGTGGGCAGTGCAGAACGCGAAGAACAACGAGCTGCGTATCTGGAGCGCAGGCTGCTCCAGCGGAGAAGAGGGCTACACCACCGCAATGCTGCTGGATGATTATTTCGGCGCGAAAAAGCCGCAGTGGGACACCCGCATCCTCGCGACGGATATTTCCGAATCCGTTATGGATAAGGCGAAGCAGGGCGTGTATTCCGAAGAAGGCATGAAAGGATTAAGCCCCGAGTGGAAGCAGAAATACTTCAACAAAACCGCCGATGGAATGTACGAGGTCGTGCCCAAAATAAAGAAGGAGCTTATTTTCAAGCACTTCAATCTTATGGATCCCATGCCCGAAAAATACAAGCAACGCCCGTTTGATCTGATATTCTGCCGAAATGTTATGATATATTTCGACCAGCCGACGAAAAACGCGCTGGTGAGCAGGTTCTATGATGTGCTGAAGCCGGGTGGATATCTGTTCATAGGCCATGCGGAGAGCGTTTCGCGCAGCGACACGAAGTTCAAATACATAAAGCCCGCGATATACCGCAGACCGCTCTGACGGTGTTATCGGTCCGCCCTGTCGTTTAATGCGGCGGGAGCGGCACGCATAACGTTACCGCTTTATGGCGGGGATATTTCGACTAAATTATGAGTCGGGAGAACTGAGTTTTTATGAAAAGAATAAAGCTTTTAGTAGTGGACGACTCCATTCTGTTCAGGGAGGTGCTCGCCCGATACATACGGCAGGACGATATGATAGATGTCGTCGGCACGGCGGGGGACGCCTATTCCGCGCGGGATATGATACTCAAATTTGAACCCGACGTAATGACGCTGGACGTCGAAATGCCGCGGATGGACGGGATAGCGTTTCTCAGAAAGCTGCTCCCGCAGTATTATATTCCCACGATAATCGTGTCGGGCTCGGAGGAAAAACGCAGCGCGGCGATGGAAGCGGGCGCGGTGGACGTCATCGCGAAGCCCGCGGCGCGCACCACAAAAGACATGGCGGATTTTGCTGCGTCGCTCTGCGCGATGATAAAGCGCGTATACACCCAAAAGGCGGCAAAACGGAGCGCTCCCACCCCAAAAAAGGACATAATCACCCCCATAAACGCCTCGGCGAAAGCCCCCGCGCACTCAGCTCCGACCTCGGGGAAGAAATCCCGCTCGGACGTGGTGATAGCACTGGGCGCCTCCACTGGCGGCACAGAAGCGCTGGAGCAGGTGGTTAGGGCATTCCCTGCGGACACGCCGCCGGTGCTGATAGTTCAGCATATGCCCGCGGGATTTACGAAGCTCTATTCCGACAGGCTGAACAAATCCTGCAAAATGGAGGTAAAGGAAGCCGAGGACGGCGACAGGGTGCGTCAGGGGCTTATCATCGTCGGAGCGGGCGAAAATCATCTGAGATTATGCCGCGACGCCCGCGGGCTGTATGTTTCATCGAAGCCGGGCGAAAAGGTTTCGGGGCACTGCCCGTCGGTGGATGTGCTGTTCAGTTCCGTTGCGGAGACCGCAGGGGAAAACGCCATCGGCGCGATACTGACGGGAATGGGTCGCGACGGCGCGGACGGGCTGCTCAAAATGCGCAAGGCAGGCGCGTTTACGATAGGGCAGGATAAGGACAGCTGCGTGGTATACGGTATGCCGATGGAGGCGTACAATATCGGCGCGGTGGAGGTTCAGGCGCCGCTGTATAATATCGCGGATATTATACTTGACAGCCTTTATTGAGGAAAAATAATGCCGCTCCTGATGGGGCGGCATTTTTATGTTGTGCAAGTTAGCGCGTTCTAATTTATGGGCGCAGAAATCACTTTTTCCTGCCAAAGAGCCCGTGCTTTTCATACGGCTTATGCTCCGCGCCGCAGAACTCGTAGCCTGTTTTTTCTATGACAGCCTTCAGTGCGTCGTCCGGAATATCCTCTTCCGCTAGGATAACGGTCTGGTTCTTCGAGCGGGAGGACGACACCTTCTTCACCTTAAATTCGTTTCTTATTGCGTCGTTTATGTGGGATTCGCACATTCCGCACGCCATGCCCTTAACTTCGGCAATTATTTCGATCATGTTGTTCATTCCTTTCCGCGGCGGGATTTTTATGTCCGCCTGCGGTTATATTATATACCCGTCGGGGGTATTTGTCAAGGGGATGGCGAAAAAATATCGGGGAAATTCGGTGTTTGTTTTTGGGTTGTTGGAAAGTTTGCGAAAAAGCAAAGTGGTGGAAAACGGGAGGTTTTCCACCTTTTTTGGAGGTATTGTGTTGATGTTTATGAAGCGGTGCGGTTAATGCGCCTATAAATTTGCGGCAGTTTGGCAATTGTGTGCTTATGTCTGACCGCGCTATTTCCCCAACAGTCCCCCGGACTGTTGGGGAGGGGATGCACATTTAGATTTACCGTGAGCCTCGGGGGGGAAAACTCTTGTTTTCCCCCCGTACCCCCTTTAGCGCTTTTTAAGTCGAATAAACAAACCTGCTATAATCGCCACTGCTTGAAATTTTATAGGCGTGGGGCATTTCGCCGTCTGCGGACGGCGACAAGGGCGCTGCCCTTGACCTGCGAGGGGGTCGCCCCCTCGACCGCGTGTATTGTGCGCCGCAAAGACGAGTGGCAGACACCTTAATAATGTGTACTATGCGCCATCAAGAATAAACGCTGACGAAACTCACGCCATGCGCTCAACCAAACTCCGCCAGCAGCTGCTCCTTCGACCGCAGGCCCACCAGCACTCTGACAGCCTTTCCGCCCTTGAAAATAATAAGGGTCGGGATATTCTGCACATCAAACTTCTCCGCCAGCTCGGGCTGCTCATCGACATTCACCTTGCCGACCTTAATATCCGCGCGCTCCTCTGCCAGCTCGTCCACAATAGGCGACTGCATACGGCAGGGCGGGCACCATGTCGCCCAGAAATCCACCAGCACGGGCTTATCGCTCGCGATGACCTCCGATGCGAAATTTTCATTTGTTACAGTTATAACGGACATGATTATTACCTCGCTTTCATTGTCTGTGGTAACAGTATAACACATATTCCCGAAAATATCAAGGGCGCGAATCTTTCCCGCCCGAAAAAACATCCGCGCGGGTTCTCCGTGCGGATGCATTGTTATTAAAGCTCTATCTTTCCGTAGAGAGTTGCGTTTCTCTCGGTATCAACAGTTTCCTTGGAGAACTCGCCCGCGTCTGCGTTTTCGCTCGGCTCGTATGCCTTGCGCTTGTACTCGCGCTCGAAGCTGGTGGAGAATCCAGAGGACTGCTTGTAGTTTCTTGTATGACCGCCTGTTCTGTCGCCGCGGGGTGCTCTGCGGCGGTTGTCGAACTTGGGCTTGTCGGCGTAGATAACGACCTTTCTGTAAGGCTCAACGCCGGTGGAGTGGCTGGACACGCCCTCTATTTCGGCAACGCAGCTGTGGATTATGCGGCGCTCGTAGGGGTTCATCGGCTCGAGGGCTATCTTTCTGCCCTGCTTTATTACCTTGGCTGCGGTGCGCTTTGCGAGGTTTTCGAGGGTCTCGCGGCGCTTGTCGCGATAGCCGTTGCAGTCGATCGCTATGCGGCAGTAGGATTCCTCCGCGCGGTTGCTTGCAAGGATGGTGAGGTACTGAAGGCTATCGAGCGTTTCGCCGCGCTTGCCGATAACAACGCCGAGCTTTTCGCCGCTTACATCGAGAACAACATTTCCGTCGCGCTTGATGGGGGTTATCGTGAAGTTTTCAAGACCGAGGGCATGGAGCACATCGGTGAGGTACTGTATCGCGGTGCGAACCTTTGCGCTGCTGTTGACATCGAAATCCTCGGGCAGCGGCTCGACCTCGTTGTTGTCGTCGTCGAAAGCGACCGTTTCGGTTTCCTCGACTGCGGCTGCGGGGATTGCTTCCTCCTGCTGCGGCTCTTCGGGGGCAGCGGGGGGCTCGGCATAGAATGCCTTTACCTTCGCCTCGCCTTTAAGGCCGCCGAAAAGCGTCTTTTTGGGCTGCGCGAGTATGTCAAATTCAATTTCGTCCTCGGAAACGCCGAACTCCTGTGCGGCGAGTGCCTTTGCCTCGTCAACTGTTTTTGCGGTGAATTCCTTTTCCATGGTAAATCCCCTTTCGTGATCAGAGATCAATCATTGTCGTCATCGTCGTGATATTCCTCGCCGTACTTGATAGCGTCCTGTCTGCGCGCTTCTGCAAGCTTGCGGCGGTTTATTTCTTTCTGCGTGAGCTTTTCCCCGTTGTAATCCACGGTGGAGTTATTGTCGGCGTCGGTCACCTTGGTGGCGCTGACGTTTACCTGCTTCATGCGCTCGTTATATTCTTTCTCTGCTTCTGCGCGGAGCTTTTCGGGGCTGTAGAGCTTGTTGAGCACTATCGTCTGGATAATGCCGAAAACATAGCTTATCGTCCAGTAGAAGCCTGCGCCGGCGGGGATGGTGAATGCCAGCCAGAGCGAGAACAGCGGCATGATATAGAACGTTATCTTCATCGCGCCCATAGAGGAGGATGCATCGGGGTTGTTCTTTGCCATCATCTTGTTGGAGATAATGGTCTGCGCCAGCGCCATGAGGAACGATACGATAGGAACGAGGATAAGCGGGAATCCGAGGTGATCCCACGGAACCTGACCGAGCGGGATGCCGAGGAAGTTGAGGTTATCGTACAGTTCAATAAGCTCTCCCCTGAGTTCAGAGCGGATAACGCTCTCGCTGTAAGCGTCCCTGTATGCAACGCCGTTCTTTACTGTGCCGAAGCACTCGAGGGCGTAAAGCTCTCTCTGGAGCGAGGAGTTCGCGGTGAAAGGAATGGTATCCTTGTCGGTTGCCTTGTAGTAGCCGTAGTGGGACTGCACGGTGCTCATTGCGGACATAGTCGCGTCGCCGAAGCAGTGCTCCGCCTTGTAGGCTGCCTTTTCGTCGTCGGGCAGGGCGTTCCATTCGGCCTTTTCGTCGTCGGTGAGCTTGTACATATCCGTTTCGGTGAACATGGTGAACTTGCCGTCGGAGGAAACGTATTCCTTTGCGATGGCGCTCTTGACAACGGACTTGACGAGGTCCTTGGAATCTGTGGTCAGTTCGGAGAGCGCGGAGATATCCTTTGCTTCCTCGCCGTCCTTTAAGAGGTTAGCGTTGTAGTAATCGAGGATCTTCTGTGCGTCGCGGACTATCTCTTCGTGCTTGGTGAGGTCCTCCGCCTTGAGCTCGGAAAGCTCGGCGTCGGTCTTGTTTATCTCATTTACGAAAACCGCGGTAAGCTCGACGTTATAGGATTCCTCGATGATCTCGGAAACCTTGTCGGAGTTTACATGCACGATATGCGTCATCGGCTTGTAAACAACGTCGAGGACGCCAAACAGTATCAGGAACGTGAGGATCATGGAGCCGCAGCCGCCCATGGGGTTGTAGCCCTGCTGCTGGAGCTTTGCGAGCTCCTCCTGCTGTTTCTGCTGGTTGTTTTTGTACTTGGTCTGTATCTCCCTTACCTTGGGCTGGAAGATAGCGGATTTTGCGGTGTTTTTCTGCTGCTTTATCGCAAGCGGGAGCATTGCGAGCTTGATGATAAAGGTGAACAGGATGATGGCAACGCCCACGTTGCTGCAAATGAAGTTGTAGATGAAGTATAGGATATAGCCGAGGGGCGTACCTATAAGGCTGTACAGGAAGGTAATGGTGTCCACGTCCTTTCAAACACTTTGGCTACAGAGGACTGTGCCTTTCTTTTGTCCGTATAGTTATATTGTATATCTTAATGCGCCCTGCGCAGTAGTTTTCGTGAGTTATCTGCGGGCGTCCGCGGCGTGCTTCGCTTCTGCGAAGTCCGCGATATCCGGCAGGTCGTCGGCGTCCCAGGAGTTTTTGGAAACCGTGTATTTTTCGGGACGGAAACAGAATTTATCGGGAACGGGGTCGTAGCCGCTTTTCCCAAATGGATTGCACCGAAAAATCCTCCAAAATGCCAAATAACCGCCCTTCACCGCACCAAATCGCCGAATAGCGGTCATCCCGTATTCGGAACAGCTTGGGTAAAAGCGGCAGCAGCGCGGCAGGATCTTTGACAGCGTTAGTCGGTACAGCTTGATTATTCCGAGAAATATATATTTCATGGCAGCTTTGACATGACGTTCTTTTTCATCAGCGAGAGCACCTGCTGCATCTTCAGCGAGGGCGTCTTTGACCGCGCGACGAAAATGAAATCATAACGCTTTTGTGTTTTTTCCTTTAAAACCGGGTCTAAAAGGCGGAAGGCTTCCCTTATGATCCGCCTTGCCCGATTACGTTTCACCGCGTTTCCGACCTTCTTGCCCGTTACTATGCCGAGGCGGTTTGTGCCTCCGCGGCGGGGACGGACATAGCATACGAACCCGTATGTCACTACAGAAGTGCCTTTCTTGAAAAGAAAGTTGAAATCGCGGTTGCTTTTGATCACTTTGTATCTTTTTCTTAAATCAGACATTTGGTGATCAGATCAGTATGTGAGCTTTTTTCTGCCCTTTGCGCGGCGGCGAGCGAGAACCTTGCGGCCGTTCTTGGTTGCCATTCTCTTCATGAAGCCGTGCTCATGCTTTCTCTGAAGCTTCTTAGGCTGGTATGTTCTTTTCATTGGTCGTAAACCCCCTTTGTTCTGTATATCTTGTGGGCAGGATATAGTTGTCCCGCACACAACTGTCAACAATAATTAATTATAACGTAT
>CAVIFG010000020.1:9839-15504 GCA_963641955.1 Escherichia coli | reverse complement strand
AAAAAATCGGTTTTGCCCGCAAAGCGGGCTTTTTAAATCCGTTTTTTGCCACGGGTTTCCCGGGGCAAAAAACACTTCTATCCGCACAAGTGTGCGAATTGTCGGCTTTGCCGACAATGAGTGCGCGCAGTGCGGATGCAACCTGTCGGAAAAGTCGTAAGACTTTTTCGACAGACTGAAGGGCGGGTGTTCCCGCCCCTTTTTATTCAGATTTTTCCCGCTCTGCCCTCTCGGCATCGCGGCGCTCCGCTTCCTTTTTCGAGAACACGCACCCGCAGTAATTCTGCCGATACATCCCGTATTCCCTGCTAAGCTCTATCGAGCGCAGATACCCGCCGTGCTTCTTGAAATCATTCGGCAGGTGCTTTACGTTGTAGATTTCCGAAAGCTCCCCGCCTATCCTGTTCAGCGCAGCGCAATTTTTCATCGGGCTTATCGACAGCGTGGAGCAGAAATAATCGAACCCGTTCTCCGCCGCGTATTCTGCCGCGCGGCCGAGCCGCAGCCGATAGCATATCATGCACCTTTCGCCGCCCTCGGGGTCGCTTTCGTGGCCTTTCACGGCGCTGTAAAACTCATTGGGATCGTAGCGGTCGGGCACAAATGTGACCTTATGCTTTGTCGGAAGCCGCTCGATAAGGCGGCGCTGCTCGTTTTCGCGCTTGCGGTATTCCTCCTCGGGAGAGATGTTCGGGTCGTAATACAGCACCGTAATGCTGAAATACTGCGAGAGGTATTCAAGGCAATAACTCGAGCACGGGCCGCAGCAGCTATGCAGAAGAAGCTTCGGCACTTCCCCACCGAGGTTCGAGATTATCTCCTCGAGCCTGCGGCTGTAATTTATCTTCTGTTCCATGCTGTCACTTCCCCGCAAATATATCCCGCTGAGCCACCGCGAGCCTGTCGCAGCGTTCGTTTTCCGCATGACCCGCGTGACCCTTTATCCAACAGAACTCCACCTCGTGCCTGTCCAGCTGCGCGAGCAGGCGCTCCCACAGCTCGGGATTGAGCGCTGGCTTGCCGTCGGATTTCTTCCAGCCGCGCTTTTTCCAGCCCTGCGCCCAGCCCTTTGTAACGCCGTCGACGACATACTTGCTGTCGGTGGTGACGCGCACCTTGCAGGGGTATTTCAGCTTTTCCAGCGAGGTTATCACCCCGAGAAGTTCCATGCGGTTGTTGGTGGTGTGAGGGTCGCCGCCGCTTAATTCTATCTCCTTACCGTCGCAGCGGAGGATAGCGCCGTAGCCCCCGGGACCCGGGTTGCCGCTGCACGCGCCGTCGCTGAATATCTCTACAAATCTTGCCATGCGTTTTCCTTTCCGCGGCAGGTATCTATACCGAAAACCGCGTCTGTTTAATGCCAAAACAGCCCTCGTATAGCCGAGGGCTGTTCGCTTTTGTTGGGGTAACCTGCAGTTTCCTGCCGAATGATGTCAAAAAAACGATATCAGTTAGCAAGACCTGCACGCTCGATACCTTCCGTGAAGTACTTCTGAAGGAAGATATACATGATAACGATAGGCGCGATAGCCAGCAGGCATCCTGCTTCCATCCAAACGATGTAGTCGGAAGCAACGCCGATCTCACCGGTCAGGTACATCGAGATGATGTTGGAAATGTTCGCGATCTTCAGCGAGATGGTGTTGGGGTCGTTGAAGAACATGGAGCTTACATAGTAGTCATTCCAGTACCATACGATGGAGAAGATGAATACCGTCAGGAACGAGCTTGCCGCGTTGGGGACCATTACGCTGATAAAGGTCTTGAACGGGCCGCAGCCGTCGAGGTACGCAGCGTCCTCAAGCTCCTTGGGCAGTCCGCGGAAGAACTGTCTGAACAGGTAAATGAACAGACCTGCACGGATACCGTTACAGAACAGCGCGGGTATGTACATCGCGAAGTTCGTGTTTACAAGGGAGATGGAATCGCCGGTGAATGCAGACAGCAGACCGAAGATATCGAAATATCTGAACTGCATGTACTGCGGGATCATGATGATCTGAGTAGGAACGATGATCTGAAGCAGAACTATGACGAACAGGAAGTTCTTGCCCTTGAACTTAAAGCGTGCGAAGCCGTAGCCTGTCAGCGCGCAGGTTCCTACCTGAAGCACAGAAGATACGATGTTGAGTATCAGCGTGTTCCAAAGGGTGCTGGGGTAGTTGATAGCCTGCCAGATCTCCGTGAAGTTCTCGAAGCGGATTGTCTTGGGTATCCACATTACAGAGGGGTCGTTCATTTCTGCCTGCGGACGCAGGGAGGTGGAGATCATATACAGGATAGGATAAAGGATGACGAACGACAGGCCGAAGATGATGATAAATCTGAACAGCGGCCAAACATAGCTGCCGATACGGTGCCAGAAGATGTAGTTGTAGTGCTTTCTCTCCTTGGCGTTGTAGTGGCGGTAGTTTTTGATGATGTCGAAGTTGCTTACGCGGTAGTCGTCCTTTTTCTTCTTCTTTGCCTTTGCGGGCTTGGCTGCGGGAACAGCCGCGGCTGCTGCCGCGCCGTCCACATTGATATCAGCCATTGTTTCGGCAACGCTTGCGAGAGTTGCGTCCTCCGCCTCGGCGGCGGTGGCAACCATGCTCTCTTCTGCGTTTTCTGTTACGTTTTCAGCAGGCTGATCAGTAACATTCATGTTTTCCTCGTTCGGAAAAATATTATTCTCTGTCACTTCTCCAACCTCCTTATTCATTCTCGTAGTAAACAAATCTGTTTACGATAAAGCATACCAGACCGAGTACCGCGCCGACGATCGCGAAGTATACCCACGCGAGTGCTGCGGAATAGCCGTACTCCCACTGTCTGGACTGCTGGAGCACATACTTCATGACAACGTTGTCTGTAGAAACAAACGCGTCGATGATGGTATAAACGAGGTTTGCAAGGATCATCGGGGAGATGATCGGGAATGTTATCTTCCAGAAGAATTCCCACGCGGTCGCGCCCTCCATGTTTGCCGCTTCCTTTGCGGACGGCGGGATGTTCTGGAGTGCGGACAGGAAGATCAGGATCTGGATACCCGAGTTCCATACGAGGTTCAGGACGTTGGATGTGATGTCCTGAATGAATTCTGTAAAGGTCTGGTTGATATTGTAGATACCGATGAACTCCATCAGCTCCGTAACAAGGTCTGTCTTGAACAGCGAGCTGAACTGTGCGGCGTCGGATACGCCCTGGGAAGCCATATCACCGTTGATAACGGAGATTACGGGACCCGTTGCGATCAGAACAGGCAGGAAGAATATCGCTCTTGCGAGGGTTCTTCCTCTGAACTTCTGATTAAGGATAACCGCGATGAACAGGGAGAATATCAGTATTACCGCAGCCTGCGGGAGGATCTCACCCAGCGACTGCGCGAGCAGCTGCGGGTAGTCGGTGTCGACGGTGAACGCCTTGATGTAGTTGCCGAAGTTGTTCCACTCGGTATAGATACCTGCGGATGTCATGCCGACCTCAAGTGCGCCCGCCTTATCGAGCAGCTGGGTGTTACACAGCGAGTACCACAGAGATGTGAGTACGGGGATGATGAACAGCCACAGCGTTCCTATTGCCCACAGAGCGATGAATCCGTAGCCGTACAGCCACTTTTTCTTCTCATAGGGGATCTTGTTGGTCTTAATCTTGCGCTGAACCTTTTCGCCGTCTTTTCTGCGGATATCGACCTCTTCGTTGGCGGCGTTGAACGCAGCCGCAGCAGCGGTGTTATGTGCAGAAACCCTGACGGGAGCCGGAGCCTCGGCAATGACCGTTTCTGTTTCGGCAGCGGCCGGAACATCATTGACGGGGTTCACTTCGGAACCGCTCTCAATGTCGAAATTTCTTTCGTCATTCATCAGTCAGTTGTCGCTCCTTTCAGTCCGTATTGTGCAAGGTCAACTGCCTTGCCGTTTACCTCGAGGGTGTAGTTTGCAAGGTCAGCCTTGAAAACTGTGCCGTCGGAGAATGTTGTTTCGACAACGTCCTCGGAGAGGTACTTGAAGTCTGTGATAGTCGCCTCGGAAACCTTGGATACAACATCCTTGCAGAGCTTGTATTCGTTCGCGGCGGTTTCTACCCAGCCTCTGTAGTTAGTGTAGAACAGCTCATCGTAAGAGCAGTCTGTGAAATCGTTCGGGTCTGCGTACATTACCTCGTAGTGAACGGGAGTACCTGTTGCAACGGAGAGCAGGAAGAGCTCATCCGCGCTGGAGCTTGCGTTCTTTGCCTTGGTAGTGTAGGGGATGTAACCGTGGATAACGATCTCGTACAGCGGGATATCGTAATCGTAAAGATCGAAGCCGCTGCTGTAAAGCGGAACATCCTTGATGTAGTCCGCATAAGGAATTGCATAGCTGTTGCAAGCTGATGTAACGAAGGTCATGCCGCTGTTGTTGATCATCTCATAGCCCTGCTTGAGGTTCTCAACAGCCTGCTGTCTGGATGTTGCCTTGTTCTGGTTGCCGCTGAAATCGCTGTACAGCATGTTCGTGCCGTCGCCTACGGAGATAGCGTTCATTCCCTCGGAAACGTAGCTCGATACGATCGTGCCGTATGCCTTTGTAAGGTATGCGGGTGTGAGGATGTACCAGCCTGTTCTTGTGTCGTGGGGAGTGCCGAACGCGAGCTCATAAACGTTCTGGATAGCGTATGCCTTGGTTACGCCGATAACGGACGCGCCAGTCTTGGAGTAGCCGTTGCCGCTTCTTTCGTAGTTCATGAGGTCTACATCGGGGATAAGCGTTGCGCCGATGCCTGTGCAGTAATCCTTGAGAGCGGTGAACTTATTCTTGCCGCCGAGGGTGCCGGAATATTCAACACTGCTCGAAATGCGGCTTGTGATGCCCGCCTTGTTGAAGTCAATGTAGGAGATCATCAGATCGTCAACACCCGCATTGTAGAACTCTTCAACAATCTGCTTTGCCTGTTCGTAGGTCGTAGCAGGTGTTTCGAGCTTAACGGGGAAGCCGAGAACGGAGCGCTCCTTAACGGTGCCGCCGAAGATATCAAGATAGAACGGCGACTGATCCGCGGTTGTCTTTTTGGTAAGGCCCTGCTCGTCAACGAGGTACTTCTGATAGCGAAGAGCAACGTCAACGTAGCTTGCGCCTTCCTTGGCGATGGGGTAATATCTTACGGACACTCTGGATTCGGGGATCCTGTTAGTCTGATAAGCCTTGAGGGAGGAAGCATTGGATCCGCCCATGTAATAGCTGTCTGTAGAGCGTATCGAGAACTGGAACCATGCGGAGTTGTAACCCGTTGCTCTCTGTCCCGAAACTGTCGCTCTCGCGGTCGCATAAGCTGCGCCGTCGGTTACGACTGCGAGCAGAGCGCTGTCTTCCTTAACGATGCCGAGCATCGGTAGATAAGCCTGCTCTGTCTTCTTGGGAGCCATATCCTGGCTTATCGCCAGATCTCTGCCGTAGATCTGCTGGTTGTACTCGGCTGCGCCGGTCTTGCCGTTGTTGAAGTTGATGACCGCACCGGAACCGTCGGGGGTAACGATGTAGCCGTCCTCGTCAACATAGCCTGCACCAAGATCTTGGAAGAGGTTGATGTTTACGATAGAACGCGACGCTTCCTTGATATTCGTGGGATCGTTGATCTCTGTTTCAAAGATCTCGTCGACTGCCACGGAAACATCAAAGTGATCGTCGGTCACGGTAACGTAGTAAGG
>CAVIFG010000020.1:0-9829 GCA_963641955.1 Escherichia coli | reverse complement strand
GTAAGGGATAACGATACCTTCGTTGGAGAAAGTAACGGTAGCCTTGAAGCCGTTTTCCGTCTTTTCGATGCTGAGGTCACCCGACTGTGCGGAACGCAGCGTCGAACTGGGAGCTTCCGTATCCGTTACCTTTACGGCGTCGATGACCATGGACGACTTGAGCTCGGACTTCTTGGTTCCGCTCTTTACGTTGGGGTCATAGTCGGAATTGAACGGATTGCTCCATGTGTATTTGCCGTCCTTAAGATTCTGCACCGCAAACACACCCGTCTGCTCGTTTACCAGCAGAACAAGGCTGTCTGTGCGCGCATACTCTGTCATTTCGGCGAGAGCCTCTTCCTCGGTTATGGAAGTAACTTCTTCCTCCTCGGAAGCGTCCGCGTCTGCGTCAGCCTCGGTATCGGCTTCCGCTTCGTCGCCTGTATCCGCTGTATCGGAAACAGGTGCTTCTGCGGTATCCGTAACCTCGGCGGATTCAGACCACGCGCTCTGGCTTGCCGAGAGCACCATTGCTGCGCAAAGCACTCCGACAAGTATTTTCTTGCGTAATTTGAGCATTTTCACACCACCATTTTCAATATTCAAAGCCTGTATTTGGCATAAGCATTACGAGTTGAGTTTCTTCATTTCTTTCTTCAGCTGAGCCTTTTCGAAAGCTGTGTAAGCTGCAATAACGATAGCAACGACCGCTACGATAACGCCGATGAATATAAGTATAAGCGTTGTGGGTTCGAGGTTGGAGAATCTGTAAAGCAGCTCCGTGTAGATGGAGTATACGAAAAGGTAAACCTGCTGGAAGAGGGATATGAGAAGAACCAGCAGAATGATGATGACCACCATTGCCAGCAGCGTAATGAACATGAACAGGATCGTCTTGGGTATTGAATACTGGTGAACCGTTCTCATGCCCGAGATCAGCAGCACCGCCGACCACACTATCGCAACGTAGCTTACGAAGGTGATGAAGGCGCCCTCGCTCTTTACGAGGCAGTTGGAAAGGATAATGTTGATTACCTTACCGATGATGTAGGGAACGAGCGCATACGCTGAGTTTACGCAGATGTTTTTCATCGTGCCCTCGCCGTCGAACAGAGTGCACAGCGACCAGTTGCCGATTACCCATGTAAAGAAGAGTACGATGGACTGGATAACGATGGGGACGATGTTGAAGATCTTAACATAGTTGTTGTTGAAGGGGAAGCCCGTCATCAGCTGGTCGCACACGCTGACGATAAAGAACAGCGCTACGATCACCATTGCGACCTTCATGTTGTAGGCTTTTTTCCATCTGAGGTCTTCAAAGCCTTCAAAGGGGTGCCGCATGATGTAGAATGGCCATTTCCATGCGGGCATATCAAGGTCAAATCTCATGGCTTACTCCTCCTTTTTCTGCTGCGCTCTCAGCAATGCGTCTGCCGCAGCACGTTTCTTGGCTCTCTTCTTGCCGCGTATGGTCGCGAGAACGTAAATTCCCGCCAGAAGAACCAGGATGATAATGGCAAAGAGCGTGAAGTTATCTCTGATGAAGTCCATTCTCCAGCCCTTGAATGCATCGCTGTATCCGGTCTTGGAGTTGTGGTAGAAATAATTCATCGCTTCCTGGTAGTTACCTTCGTTGAGGTAAGCGTTGCCAAGGCCGATGTAAGCCAGCCAGTAGTTGGAGTCGCGGCGGAGAACTTCGTTCCACGGTTCGCGTGCTTCCTCGTACTTGCCCTTGTTGAAGAGGCTGATGGCGTTGTGCACGATGGCGCCGAATTCGGTCTGACCGAATACTGTGATGGTGCACTTACGTCCGTCGAGGACATATACGTTCGTGCCGACGCTCTCTACGGAGTTAACGGTGGTGAAGGTACCCTTCTGTGTGCCGATGCCGCCGAAGATGAACAGCAGGTTGCACTCGTCATCGTACTGGAAAACACGTCCTGTTTTCAGGTCGAGCAGGTTGATGACGCCGTTGTCGCCGATATCAACGTCGGTGATCTGCGAAGAGTAGGTCTGACCGCGGTAATACTTGGTCAGCGGATCGCCGAAGTCATAGTCGGAATAACCGAGGTTGGTGAAGATGTTCGTACCCGCGGAGTTGAGCTTTTTCAGAACGTCTGTGTTAGCGCTCTTGGACTCTGTTACGGTGTAAACGAAGTTGTCGTCGTCGATATCGAAGTTCGTGATTTCGACGGGGACGTTTCTCTTCATTCTCTTGATCTGATCACGGGTGAAGATCAGCTTCCAGAACGCGTTGAGGAGAACCTCACCGGTCTGTTCAACACGGTTCGCACCGTAGTATCCGCTGAACTCGCCTTCCTTGGAGAATACTACCGCGCCCTTGGTGATGGACTTGATGCAGACATAAACGTTCTTGGCTGCGTCTACCAGAACCTTGGAGGGGTAGAATGTTGTTGTGGAATCATAAACGTTGGACTCGGGGCGGGTGTATACTGTAACAACCTTGCCGTAGCCGTTGCCGTCGCTGTCCTTTTCGGAAGTGAAAGCAACAACTCTTTCGTTTTCGTTATCCGCAACATACACGATGTCGTCTTCATCAACGAAAACGCCTGTCGGACCCTTGAAGTAGATGTTTGTTTCCTTTGCGTAGCGTGCTGCGTCAAGTTCGCCTGCCTGGAGGTCGGCGTCCTTGCCGTCGAGCCAGCTCTTTACATCGGAGAAATCAAGGTATTCAACGGTGTTGATAAGGTTGAAGTCCTTATCGGTAATAACGATCCTGCCCTTCTGATTGTTGGGATCGATGGAACCTGCATAGTTTGTGTCGGCGATATAAAGCTCATCCTTATCGGAGAAGAACATATCGGACGGCTGGGAAAGAGAACCGCAGCCTATATCAAGACCGGAAACTACTTTCTCGACAACGTAGCCGTTCTGGGAGGGAACAGGATCGCCCCACCAGTCGTAGTTATATCCCGTATAAGGCTCATCGGCATAAGCAACGCTTGTGGCTAACATTGCCGCCGCCATGATCGCGGAAGCTGCGCGCACTGCGATGCGTTTAATAGATGGCACTGAAATCATCCTTTCGTATATTTTGTATGTCGTTTGCTTAGTCCTTAAGACCGGAGTGAGCCATTGTTTCTACGACATTGCTCTGGAGAATCAGGAACAGTATCATAGGAGGAAGCATCAGAATTACGACTGTCGCGGAGGACACACCGGTTCTTGCTATACCTGCCGCTGCAATCTGCTGCATAACGATAGGAATAGGCTTGAGCTGCTCACTATAAACGAAGAGATAACCTGTAATCTGCCATGCGCCCTGGAATGCGAATATCATCAGGGTGAGCCATGCGGGCTTTACGTTCGGCATAACTATCTGCCAGCAAATTCTCATATGGCTTGCGCCGTCGAGCTTTGCGGCTTCGATCATGCTCTCAGGTATCTGACCCATGAACTGACGCATAAGGAACAGTCCCATAGGTGTCGCGATATACGGAAGGGTTATCGCCCAGTAGGTATCGATCATGCCGAGCGTCGCCATAACGATGTACTGCACGATGTATGTAACGGACGATGTGAACAGCAGCGCGATCTCGATGATCTTGTTCATTGCCTTGATGCCGGGCGCCTTAACCTTTGCAAGTACATACGCCGCGGAGGACGAGAACACGAGCTGTGCAAGAGTAACTACGATGGAAACGAACAGCGAGTTGAAAACGTATCTCGAGAAGGGAACGTCAAGGCTGCCCGCAACCTTCAGCATATCTTCAAAGTTCTGCGAAGTGGGGTTCTGAACGTACAGTTTCGGAGGGAACACGAAGAGTTCCTCGACAGGCTTAATAGACTGTATAACCGAGAAATAAATGGGGAACAGCATGAACAGACCAACGAGCAGCAGCAGAATGAATATCGCTATATCGCCGCCGCGGGAGCCGCCCCACTTTTTTCTTTTCTTAATCAAACGCATTATCCTGTCCTCCTTATGTATCCAGAATTCCGCTCATCGCCTTGCGGATAACGTTGTTAACGATCAGCATGACAATGAAGAGGAAGAAGCAGATCGCGCAGGCATAGCCCATTTCGTATCTGATAGAACCATAGTCATATGCGTGGGTCATGATTGTGTGCGCTGCGTAGTCCGTAGACGGGAACGCGGTCAGGAAACGGCCGATATCGCCCGCCGTGAAGGACGCTGTGATCTGCATTACAGCCGCGAACAGCAGCTGCGGACCCATGGAGGGAACGGTGATGTAGATCAGTTCCTGGAATCTGTTCTTGATACCCTCGATTGCGCCCGCCTCGTAGCCGGACTTGTCGATGCCCTGAAGACCTGCTCTGAGGGCAAGGAAGCCTGCGCCGAGGGACATCCACATCTGTACGATGATAACGCACATGAGGATGTATCTGGAGTCGGTCAGCCACTGCTGAGCACCCTTGATGATGCCGAGGTTCATAAGAACGGAGTTAAGGAAGCCGTAGGTATCGCCGGAGAAGATGAGCTGCCAAGTCGCGTAGATGTTACCCGCGAGGGTCGGCGCGTAGAAGATGTATGTAAATACAGTCTTCAGCGGGCCGGGCATCTCATTGATGAGCCATGCGAGCAGGAAGCAGAGAATGTAGCTCACAGGGCCGGTGATGATCGCGAAAACGAGCGTGTTCTGAATAGCTATCAGGAAAACGTCGTCCGCGAGGAATAACTGATAGAAATTGCTGAGTCCCGTCCACTGGGGGAACTGGACCATGTTGAAGTTCGTGAAGCCGATAGGAAGCGAGATAACGACCGGTATTCCCGTAAAGATCACGAACAGAATGAAGAACGGGAGGGCGAGCACGTACGCGCTGCCGTTCTTTTTCATCTCACGCATGGTATATCTGAACTTACTGTCTTCGATATACTGCGATTTTTCTTTACCGAACAAGCTGATTCCTCCTAATTAATATAGTACCGCGCATGGGGTTAGCTTTCGCTGTAATAGCCAAGATCCTTCAGCTTTCTGATGATCTCCTCGTTGATGTCTCTGTTGTAGGAGCTGAGCTGGTATCTCGGGTTCTTCTGATTGTTAACAACGGCTCTGAACGCATTGTATACGTTTCTTGTAACCGCGTAGGAAGCGGGGATGATCGGAACTTCGCGCAGGTTGTTCATCTGATCGATGATCTTGTTGTACTCCGCTGTAGACCAGTTGAGCTGCGAAAGCGCCTCAACGTTTGCGGTGTCGTAACGACCCATCGGGCCCATGATAGCTTCGATTGTCTTACCGTATTCAACCTGTACGTCCGTGGTGGTGAACCACTTGATGAAATCCCAAGCCGCGGAGATATCCGAGCAGCTATTGAAGATAACTGCGCCGGAGGAACCGGAGTTGGAGGTGTAGTCGAGAACAGTGTTGCCGCTGTCATCGGTTCTGATAGTGCCGGGAACGTGCTTGAAGTCCCACAGACCCTTGATCTCGGGAGCAGCTACGTTCAGCTGGCTGTAGAATGTTGCGTAGTTCTGGATAAGGATAGGCATCTCACCTGTTCTGAAACGAGTGAATGCATCGTATGTCTGGTCGAAGTCGTAAACGGTGTAGAACTTAGTCCAGTTGGTGAACGCTTCAACAGCAGCCTCGGTTTCGAATGTTGTAGAGGTGTACTGACCGCTTGCCTGATCGAAGTTGTAGAGCGACTGACCTGTCTGGAGCATCATCAGCACGAATGTGTTACCCGCGTCGAATACCTGAGAGGAAATGTTCGAAGGAAGGATAAGACCAACTTCGAGGTACTTTCTCTGGAGGTCGGGGAGCATATTGATAAGCTCTGTCCAGCTTTCGGGAGCATCAAGACCGAGCTCCTCGAGAACGTCCGTACGATAGAACATCATCGGGAAGTTCTCTGTAAGCGGGATACCGTAAACACCGCCGTTGAATTCATACAGCGTTGTAACGTCAGGGGTAAATCTCTTGACCACTTCGTCGTAGTCGGGGAAGTCCTTCATGTTAACGAGCAGGCCTCTCGACGCGCAGACAACGGGGAAGTCACCGCCGATGAACAGTGCAACCTCAGGGCCCTTGCCCGCGAGCGTCGCCTCAAGAACCGCACCCTGAACCAGTCTTACAGAGATCTGTGTGCTGTGGTCGGGGTTGTACTCGGAAGCAACGAGCTCGTTTACAACTGTCGCCTGGTCACGTCCGAGGGATACCCAAACGTTAAGGGACTTTGTTGTAGTTTCGGAAATGGAGGTGTAGTCCTCAAAGAAAGAGCCGATGAAGGACTGGAAGCCGAACGCGAGCTGGCTGAAGAAGTGGTTTGTCGCATCCTTGTAGTTGTCGTGAACCGACTTTACCTCGATGTAGTCGAGCTCGAGGGGCTGGTCACGGTAGTCACGCATCCATGCGGAAACTGCGGAGATCTGATCCTTGATGGAGGAGATCATCTGCGGGATATCGTCAGGATCCTTGACTGCCATCTGAAGGATGACTGCCATCGTCTGGAGAGTAGACGCTTCGGAGCCCTGTCCTGTGAGTGCCTCGATACCCGCCTTCTCGGCGTAGAGGGAGTCGATGGTGCTCTTGAACACATCGATAAGCTCGGGTATCTGCTCATCAAGGAAGTAGTCGTTGTACTCATCAGGGCTGGGGCCTGTGATCATGAGTATACGTCTGTAGTAGTAGTTAAGGTTGTAGATAACATCGTCGAGTCGCTGCATAACCGCGCCGATGTCACCCGGAATTGCCTCAAGGGCGATGGTGTTTGTGCCCGCCTCAAGGTAAACGTACATATCCTCGCCGTTGGCGTCGGTCAGATGAACGGACTGCCAGTCGGGGCTGTACTTGATCTTTATGTCGTTGAGCTCTTCGCAGGGAACAACGCCGTTGATGTATACGCGTCTGTTGGAGAAGAAGCCGCGCATCGTGCTCTGGCGTGCCTTGAAGTTGATGTTGTAGTAACCCGCTGCGGGTACGTCAACTTCCCATACGATGGTCTGCGTTGCCTGATCCCATGTAGACTCGCCGATAGTGTTGTATCGCTTGTTTACGGGGTGGGAGGGGCTTACGGTGTAATCCGTTCTGTCGTATGTGGGGTAAAGCGTGGAGCTTGTTGTGTACTTAGGAGTTTCCGCCTCGATCAGAATCGCCTGATTGTTGGGCAGCGCGGGAGTATTCTCGATCTGCTCCTGTGTGGGCTTGATGCTGTCGTAGGTGGGCAGAGCCTCGGAGTTGAAGAATCTGATGTTCTTCATGTAAATATTGGTCTTTACGCCTGTAACGGAAAGCTCATGTTCACCTTCGGAAAGGTAGAAGTAGTAGGGCGTATTGATAAGGCCATCCTTATCCTTGATGGGATAAGTTACCCAGCAGTCGTACTCGACCTGAGGAGGACGCTTCTGATTTTTCTTCAGCGCGTCATACTCGATGACCGTTTCGTTTCTCCAGTAACGGTCAAGCTCAATAAGCTTGGTTTCGTCGAAGGGGTACTCGCCGTCGATCTTGAGCTCGACCTCGACGGTGGTGTTCTTGCCGGCAACGGGATAGTAGAACATTTCCATGTTGTACAGACCCGCTGTCTTTACGTTGAACTTCCATGTAAGGGTGCCTTCGCTGTCGAGCCATGCTACGCAGTCCTTCTCGCCCTCGAAATCAACGATCTCTGTCTGTGCGCCGTCCGCCGTGTAGTCCGTGATATCGAATGTCACGTCCTCCGTGGGCATCCCGGCATTGTCGTACTTTGCTATGTAGTTTTTGTACGAGTTCTTGCTGTCGGATACTAAGTTTACATTGGCTGTATCTGAGCTTGTGGACGTATCAGCCGCTGTTTCCGCGGAAACAACGCTGCCTGCGCCCTGGATCTGAAACATTGTTGCAGCAACTACTGCCGACATCACCAGCGATGATATTCTTTTCAGACCCGTGATTTGCTTGTTCGCCACAGTATAATCCACCTTTCCTAAGTAACTGTTTTGCAGCTCCGCCTTAGCGGTAAATCGGGTTTCTCCCTCCCCGATGACTTACTGTTTTAGTTTCGAGGATAAATGCTTATCTTGTCCTCCTCAAGCTCGACGCGAACCTTGTCGCCGCCCTTGAGTCCAAGTTCCTCGAGATATTCCTTTGGAATTTGCAGTCGGCCCGCCCTGTCGAGTACCGAAACCTCCTCGTGAGCACTTTCCTCCTGCTGTTCCTCCGTCAACTCGCCAAAGGAGCGGATCGGGGAGGTTCTTCGAAGCATCTCGGTGGAGGTTTTTCCGTCGCGGATGGCGACCACTCTGTCGATCTGCTTTGAAAGCTTTGTATCATGCGTTACTATTATAATGGTAACGCCCATGACCCTGTTTAATTCGCGGAACACGTCGAGAATAAGGTTTGAAGTCGCCGTATCGACGGAGCCCGTCGGCTCGTCCGCCAGCAGGAGCTTGGGGTTGTTCGAAAGGGCGATCGCGATCGCAACTCGCTGCTGCTCGCCGCCCGACATCTGATCAAGCCTGCTGTTTTTCCTGTGCGAAAGTCCCACCATATCCAGCAGCTCGTTTGCCCTCTGTGAGCGGCCGTTATACCCCGAAAGGAGCATCGGCATTTCGACGTTCTGCTGTGCGGTGAGGTACGGTATAAGGTTTCGTGCGTTGTTCTGCCATACAAACCCGACCGTTTTCCGCTTGTATTCTATAAGATCCTTTTCGTTGAACTTCAGCATATCCTTGCCGTCGATGAAAAGGCTCCCCGCGGAGGGTTTATCAAGGCCGCCGAGCATATTCAGAAGCGTTGACTTGCCGCTTCCGCTCGCCCCGACGATACCCATCAGCTCGCCGCGTTCCACCGTGAGATCAAGCCCCTGAAGAGCCATGACCTCAACATCGGATGATTTGTAGATCTTTACGAGGTTATCCGCCCGCACCATCACGTTTTCGGGCGGAGCCAGCATGACGCGCTTAGGCATCGGCATCCTCCTTTATCACGTTTTCGGTAACATCGCTTATCACCCCATCCTCCAGCGTGTACACGATGTCCGCGCACTCCATCATGGAGGTATCATGCGTTGTCATGACGATCGTGAGATCGTTTTGCTTTACGAGGTCACGGAACAGCTTCATAACTGCGAATCCGGTCGGGCTGTCAAGCTCGGCTGTCGGCTCGTCCGCGAAGATTATCTTCGGGGATATCGCGACCGCCCTTGCTATCGCAACGCGCTGCTGCTCGCCGCCGGACATTTCGCCGGGACGGTGGTGCATACGCTTTTCAAGTCCCACCTGAATCAGGCTCTGCCTTGCGCGCTCTACCCTTTCCTTGTACGGAAGCTTTGTCATCCGCAGCGCAAACTCAACGTTTTCGAATGCGGTCATCGTCGATATCAGCGCAACGGACTGAAAAACAAACGCCATGTCGTAGCGCCTCAGCTTATCCCTTGCAGGCTCGCCAAGCTTTGTGATATCGTTTTCTCCATCAAGGAAAAAGACCTCGCCGGAGGTCGGTTTATCAAGTGCGCCGAGGATATTTATCAGCGTGGTCTTGCCGGAACCCGATCTTCCGCGCAGGATCGAAAGCTTGTGCGGTTTTATCTCAAGGTTGATTCCCTTGAGGGCATGAACCGTACTGCCGTCGCCGATTTGAAAATCCTTGCAGACGTTTCTTGCTTCAATTATGTTTTCCATAGCTACCTCTGTGTCATACGGAAGCCTGTGCAAAAGGCTTTGCAATTTACACAAACCCATAACACCGCTATCATATACTACGATATAATTATAACAAATTTACACGCCGATGTCAATAAGATTTAGTCTTTTTAGTCATTATAGATAAAAAGGTATTTTTTAGCCTTTTTTGCTCGAAATTTAATCTTCATAATTGTTTTTCTGTATTTTGTGTCGGAATCGCTTCTTTCAGCTTTTGCATACTATATATAGTATTCATTG
>CAVIFG010000019.1:5692-15772 GCA_963641955.1 Escherichia coli | reverse complement strand
GTTTCATAAATTGCTCCTTTACCGTGAAAATATGTTAGAGATTAAGATTATTAATGACGTAATTCTTAATTGCTAAAATTTGAAAAGTATAACATCTCTCCCACCCACCGTCACACCACTTCCGCACACCCGACCCACACCCCGTGTATCGCTGCGAAACTGCTGTCACCGCAGACATATTACCCTATACGCCGAACCGCCATATCATGCCAAAACAGCGCAGTCTGACCAATACGCACAAACCGCACCGTTAAGCCACATATCCCGATTCACTCCGCTTTCCTTGACATCGCCACCACGCACTCAACGTGCCGCGTATGCGGAAACATATCAAATGGCTGTATCCCCGTAATATCATAATTCCCCGTGAGGGATTTTAAATCTCTAGAGAGCGTCGCAGGGTTGCAGGAGATGTAAATTATCTTCTCGGGGCGGACCGCGTTCAGCGCTCTGAGGAACTTTCTGTCTGCGCCCGCGCGAGCGGGATCCATGAATACCGTGTCAAAGTGCGCGTTTTTCGCGGCGCGTGCGCGGAGGTATTCGCCCGCGTCGCCGCAGTTGAATGAAATGTTCCTTGTAAGTCCGTTGAGCTTGCTGTTCTGCACCGCGTCGCGGACGGCGGATGCGTTGTATTCTATCCCCTGAACACTCGCCGCCTTGTCCGAGGCGATTATCCCTATCGTGCCGGTGCCGCTGTATGCGTCGAGGATGGTTTCCTTGCCGCTTAGCTCCGCGGCGTTTATCGCATACTCGTACAGCCGCTCCGCCTGCAAGGGGTTGACCTGATAGAACGACTGCGGCGATATCCTGAACTTCTTGCCGCATATTTCGTCGATGATGTACCCGTTTCCGTACAGCACCTCGATATGCTGCCCCAGCAGCATCATTTCGGGGTCGGTATTGACTGAAAACGTAACCGAAGTTATCGCGGGGAATTTCTTCACCAGTGCCGCAGTGAAGTCATGCTTTTTCGGGAACATTGTGCTCCCGCCGACAAATGTAACAAGTATCTCTCCCGTGCGCTTTCCTATCCGGATGAGAACATGCTTCAGAAATCCGCGCTCCGTTCCCGGGTTCCATGGCTGAATTTTGAACGACCGCATCAGCTCCTTTATCCCGAGGATTATCTCATCCGCGCGGGGATCGTTCACCATACAGCGGTCTATTCCAACAATACCGCCCCGCGATGACTGATATACCCCCGAGATTATCTTCCCGTTTTTGTCGCTGCGGAACACCGCCTGCACCTTGCAGCGGTATCCGTAGGGGTTTTCCATCGGGATTATCGGGTTTACCTTTCCAAAGCTGCCGAGCAGCTTCTCAACATCCTTCTGTTTCCATTCGAGCTGCTGTGCGTAGGTCATATTCGATAGCTGGCACCCGCTGCACTTTTTTGCGGCGGGACATTTTCTTTCATCTGCCATTTTTCAACTTCCTTTTCGTTCGTGTTGATTATTTATATACATTATAGCATTGCTGCGCGGATTTGTAAATAGCCTTATTCGTCATAAGCCGAAAGCATGGGGGGAATATTTTTTCCGCGGAACACCCTGTCGGAATAATTCTGCGTTATTTCAAGAACTTTTTTGGAAAGACACAGTACCGCGAATAGATTAGGCACCGCCATCAGCCCGTTGAGAATATCCGACACGCCCCACGCAATGCCCATATTCACGCAAGCGCCCGCCACGGCAGATATCACAAATATCACCTTAAATGGCGCCGCCGCGCCCTTTCCGAACAGATACACCGCCGCGTCCGACCCGAAGCGGCTCCATCCCACCACCGTTGAAAACGCGAACATCACCACCGCGATTGCAAGCAGCTTTCCCGCCGCGCTGCCGAATGTCTGCGAAAAAGCATACGTTGCAAGCCCTGCGCCGTCGGGGATTTCTATAACGGCGGCGGCAGTACCGTCAGCGGCGCTTACACAGCGGACGGTAAGAACATTGGAGAAAGTAAACATCCCGCCTGTTTCCGCGGTGATTATCTTCCCGTCGGCGGTGCGGCACTGCATCGTATCGGGAAGCTGTATCCCGTCGGTTATGAGTGCGTCGCAGTCCGTAAGGCGGAAATACTGCGTTTCGGCCGTCACGCTGTTAAGGCATTCCTCCGCGGAGGGCGCGCGGCAGGGGCTTGCCAAAAGAACAAACGCCGTCAGCGAGCACATTACGATGGTGTCAAAAAATACTTCGAATATGCTCCACATACCCTGTATCGCGGGTTCCTTTACCGAGGAAGAGGCGTGCGCCGCCACGGAGGTGCCAAGCCCCGCTTCGTTGGAGAATACCCCCCGCCTGAACCCCATTGAAACCGCGTGTTTGACCGCCGCGCCGAGTATCCCTCCGCCCACAGCGCCGATACCGAATGCTCCGTCGATTATCGCGCTGAAAACTGACGGCATCCGCTCGAAATTCACGATAAGAATGTACGCCGCGCCTATCATATAAAATCCCGACATCAGCGGCACAAGCTTTTCCGTCACCGCCGCAATGCGCTTCACCCCGCCGAATACTATCAGTGCGGCGGCGCCCGCCAGCACAACTCCCGTTATCCACTGCGGTATTCCGAAGTTAAGCTTCAGCGCCTGCGCCGCAGAGTTCATCTGCGCCATATTTCCCATGCCAAACGAAGCCAGCATACACAGCCCCGCAAATATCACCGCCAGCGGAGCGGCAACGCCTTTCGTTAAGCGCTTTTCCGACAGCCCGTTTTTTATGTAGCACATCGCGCCGCCGCAGTCTTTTTTGCGATAGTATATCCCGAGGACATTTTCGGCGTAGCCTGTCATCATCCCGAACAATGCCGATATCCACATCCAGAACACCGCTCCAGCGCCGCCAACTGCCAGCGCCGCCGACACCCCCGCGATATTTCCCGTGCCGAGGGTAGCGGCAAGCGCGGAGCACATCGCCTGAAACTGGCTTACCGAGCCGTCCGAGGATTTTTCGTGCCCCGCGCGGGAAAACAGCGTCGACCGCATACAGTGCCCGAAGCGCCGAAGCTGAAAAAATCCCGTCCGCAGGCTGAAATATATCCCCGTCGAAAGCATTGCCGCAAGCATAGGAACTCCCCATACCACTTCTTCGTTTATGAATGATATCAGTTCCATTTATTTTCCTCCCTGCCATATGTCGATGATATACCTTATTCGGACAGGCAGAGAAATATCAGCGGAATTTTGTCGTCTTAACGGAAAATTAATTCCTTTTTGTTGACTTATGTGCTATAATAAAACTATATTAGGGCAATGCCGCGTTTTGGGAAGAGGGATGACAAAATGAAGAATTATTCGGCAAAGGCGGCTCTTACCGACCTTGCGCTGACGCTTGGGATAATGGCGGCGTCGGCGTGGATGTGCCTTATTGTTCAGTATTTCACGGATGAGGATACATACGCCATGCCGGTGTTCATACTCGGAGTGGTTTTCACTGCAAGATTTACAAATGGATATGTCTGGGGCTTTCTTGCCTCTCTGATAAGCACGCTGATGGTAAACTGGGCGTTCACGGAGCCGTACTATGTGCTGGACGCTTCGATAGTCAGATACCCGATAACGTTTGTGATATCGCTCTGCGTCGCATTGGTGATAAGTATGCTTACGACCCGCATACGCCGCCAGTCGGAGCTTAAAGGCATTGCAGAGCGTGAGAAACTCCGCGCGGATCTGCTGCGTTCGGTATCGCACGACATAAGGACGCCGCTTACATCTATAGCAGGTGCGGCGTCGGCATATCTTGACAACAGGGACATACTCCCCGAGGAGAAGAAGATAAAGCTTATCGAGGACGTGCGCGATGAATCGGAATGGCTGATGAAGGTCATCGAGAACATCCTTACCATAACCCGCGTGGACAGCAGCGGCACGGCGGTCAGCAAGCGTTCCGAGGCAGCGGAGGAAGTCATCGGAGAGGTGGTCATGAATTTCCGCTCGGCTCACCCTGAAATAACCGTTAATGCGGACGTGCCGAGCGAGCTGCTGATGGTCCCGATGGACGCGCTGCTTATCGAGCAGGTGATGAAGAATATCCTCGAAAACTCCGTTGTGCACGGTAAAAATGTCACCGAGATAAACATAAAGCTTTCGTCCGACGATAAATACGCGCTGTTTGCGTTTGAGGATAACGGCGGCGGATTTCCGGAGGACGTGCTGGAGCATATTTTTGACGGAATGATATTCAAGCCAGCCGTAAAGGTAGTTGACGGCAGGCGCTGCATGGGGATAGGGCTGTCGCTCTGCAAAAGCGTTATAAAGCTGCATGGCGGCGAGCTGCATGCTCTCAACGGGAAAGAGGGCGCGCGGCTGGAGTTTACGCTTCCGCTGGATGAAAATATGGAGGTAAAATAATGTCTGAAGTCAAGATAAAAATACTTATCATAGAGGACGAGAACAGCATACGCTACTTTATGCGCACTATGCTGGAGTCTGCGGGCTATGATGTCCTTACCGCCGCAACGGGGCGCGAGGGCATCGAGCTTATAAATTCGCACTGTCCCGATGTTGTGCTGCTTGATCTCGGGCTGCCGGATATGGATGGTATAGAGGTCGTAAAAGGCCTGCGCAAGTGGTCGTCCATGCCTGTTATCGTTGTATCCGCCCGCGGCGAGGAAACCGACAAGGTGACTGCGCTTGACGCAGGCGCGGATGATTACCTCTCGAAACCCTTCGGGCAGGCAGAGCTGCTTGCAAGAATAAAGGTCGCGCTGCGGCACGCCACTGGGGAGGGGACTAACCCCAAGATAAGCCCCGCGGGACAGTATGAAGTCGGCGATATGGTGATAGACTACGCAAAATGCCGCGTTACCATCGAGGGGCGCGACGCGGAGCTTACGCAGAACGAATACAAGATAGTGTCGCTTCTCGGAAAGTTTGCGGGGCGGGTGCTCACATATGATTACATAATCCAGCAGCTCTGGGGGCCCAACGCACGCAACGATAACCAGATACTCCGCGTAAACATGGCGAACATCCGCAGAAAAATCGAAAAGCGCCCCGCAGAGCCGCGGTATATCCTCACCGAAGTTGGGGTGGGCTACCGCATGGCGGAGAAGTAACGCCGAATTTTTCGCACTTGACAACTCGACGCGGATGTGATAAAATAAATCTATCATAAAGGGGAATGACATCCTCCCCGCGGGCGCAAGCCCCGAACCGTCTGTAATACAGTTTACAAGACCGATGGTATCTGCCGATTTGGGAGAACTGTCGGTCTTTCCGTTTCTCCCGTGATTTAAGGAGGAATTTTTTATGTTGATGAGCATTGCGCTGGTGCTGCTTGCGGGCTTTGTTTTCGGGGAGCTTTTCGGAAAGCTGCACCTGCCGAAGCTTACGGGAATGATAGCCGCGGGCATACTGCTTAACTGCCTGGGGCTGCTGGATGATATGTTCCTGTCCATTTCGGGGGATCTGCGCAAGATTGCGCTGGTGATAATCCTGCTGCGGGCGGGTATAAGCATAAAGCCGTCCGAGCTGAAAAGGATAGGCAGACCCGCCGCGCTGATGTGCTTTGTTCCCGCGTGCTTTGAAATGGCGGGCACGATAATCCTTGCGCCGCCGCTGCTGGGGCTTTCCTACACCGAGGCGGCGGTACTGGGCGCAGTACTGGGCGCGGTTTCCCCCGCGGTTATAGTCCCCAAAATGCTGCGATTTATCGAAGAGGGGCGCGGCACGGATAAGCTTATCCCGCAGCTTATTCTTGCGGGGGCTTCCATGGACGATGTGTTCGTTATCGTTATGTTTTCCGTATTTGCGGGGCTGGAGCAGAGCGGCGGCGTCAGCGTGGGCGCGATTGTGAACGTTCCCGTGTCGATACTGAGCGGTGCGGCTGTGGGTGCTCTCGCGGGAATATTACTTGCATTAGTGTTCAGAAAGATACACCTCCGCGACAGCGCAAAGGTGATAATACTGATGGGCACGGCGCTCATGCTGACTGCGGCGGAGAATATCATAAGCGGATACTTCGGCTTCTCGGGCACTGTCGCGGTCATGGCGGCGGGAATACTTTTCGGACAGAAAGCGCCCGTACCCGCGGCGCGGGTGGCGCAGAAGCTTAATAAGCTGTGGTTGTGCGCAGAGATAATGCTGTTTGTGCTGGTGGGTGCGGCGGTGGACCTCAACGCGGCGGTTTCCGCGGGAATAGGGACGATACTGCTTATCGCGGGGGCGCTGGTTTTCCGCGCGGCGGGCGTTCTGGTTTGCCTTATCGGAACGGGAATGTGCACAAAGGAGCGTATTTTCTGCGTGTTCGCCTATATCCCCAAGGCAACGGTGCAGGCGGCGATAGGCGGAATGCCGCTGGCAATGGGCATGGCCTGCGGGCAGACGGTGCTGTCTGCGGCGGTCATCGCGATCCTTGTAACGGCGCCGCTGGGTGCTCTTCTTATCGAGGTGACGGGGAAGCGGTGGCTTTCCGTTTCGCGGCATGACAATGCGGAATAGCGCTGTGACAAAAATGTAAGACGGAGCGCGGATTTTGTAAGGTGTTTCTATGGCGCTGTGCGCGGTGCTTCTGATATAATGGTGTCATAAGAAAAAAAGGAGGAAGCAACAGTGCCTATACTTGAAGTAAAAGATCTTAAAAAAACATACGTCACCCGCTTCGGCGGAAACCGCGTGGAGGCTCTCAAAAATGTGAGCTTTTCCGCAGAGAAAGGCGAGTACATCGCCGTTATGGGTGAGAGCGGCTCGGGAAAAACCACCCTGCTGAACATTCTCGCCGCGCTCGACAAGCCGACGGGCGGCAGCGTTATCCTTGACGGAAAGGATCTCGCGGCAGTCCGTGACCGCGATATTGCGGCATTCCGCCGCGATAATCTCGGCTTTGTATTTCAGGAATTCAACCTGCTGGATACATTCTCCGTAAAGGATAACGTTCTGCTGCCGCTGGTGCTGCGCGGGATGAAATACCCCGAGATGGAGGCGAAGCTCATCCCCGTGGCGGAAAAGCTCGGCATAAAGCAGCTCCTCGACAAATACCCCTACGAAATATCCGGCGGCCAGAAGCAGCGCACCGCCGCAGCCCGCGCGATGATAACCGACCCGCGCATACTGCTTGCGGACGAACCCACCGGCGCGCTGGATTCCGCGTCGTCGGACGAACTTCTGCGGCTGTTTGCGCAGATAAACGCGGGCGGGCAGACGATCATAATGGTAACGCATTCCGTAAAGGCGGCAAGCAAAGCGGGGCGGGTGCTGTTCATCAAGGACGGAACCGTGTTCCATCAGCTTTACCGCGGCGCTTCCTCAGATGATGATATGTACCGCAGGATATCCGACACGCTGACGATGATCTCCTCGGGGCGGGGAATAGGGGGGAACGCGGTATGAAGTTCCTCTATACAAGGCTTGCGGCGCAGAGCATACGCAAAAATGCGCGCACCTACATCCCGTTTATACTTACCTGCGCCTGCATGGTTGCGGTGTTTTATATCACGTCATTCCTCAGCACAAGCGATTTTATCGTCGCTATGCGCGGCGGAAATACATTGTCGATAATGCTGTCCCTCGGAACGGGGATAATGGTGGTGTTTTCGGCGATATTCCTGTTCTACACAAACTCGTTTTTGATAAGGCGCAGAAACAGGGAACTGGGACTTTACAATATCCTTGGAATGGGCAAGCGCAGCATTGCGGCGATACTTCTGCGGGAATCCGCGATGGTGTATGCGCTTTCCATGGCGGCGGGATTGGGCGCGGGGATACTCTTCTCCAAGCTTGCGGAGCTGTGCGCCGCAAAGCTGCTCGGCGCAGAAATCCAATACGGTTTTTCGGTCAGCCTTGACGCGGTGGTAGGGGCGCTGATTTGGTACGCAGTGATTTTTGTCCTGATCCTGCTCAACACCCTGCGCAAGATACACTTTTCCGACCCCATCGCGCTGATGAAAAGCGAAAGCGAGGGTGAGCGCCCGCCGAAAACGAATGTCCCCGCGGCGGTGATAGGTCTGCTGCTGCTTTCGGGGGCGTATGCGCTGGCGTTGGGGATAAAGGATCCGTTAGGTGCGCTGCTGCTGTTCTTTATTGCGGTTATCATGGTAATAATCGCGACATATCTGCTGTTTATGGCAGGTTCAGTTGTGATGTGCAGAATTATGAAGCGCAGCAAGGGTTACTACTATAAAACTTCGCATTTCGTGTCCGTATCGCAGATGGCATACCGCATGAGAAAAAACGGCGCGGGACTGGCTTCAATATGCATACTTTCGACAATGGTGCTGGTTACGGTATCGACGACCACCTGCCTGATGATAGGCGAGGAGGATACTCTTGCGAGCCGCAGCCCGCGCGGACTTAATTTCGAGTTCAGATATTCCGACGAGCGCGCCGAGGATGAGATAACACAGTTTTTTGAAAGCACGCTTTCCGAGGACGGAATGACCCCCGAAAATCTGATGGTGTACCGTATGCTTCGGATAAGCGGCGTTACGGACGGCGGCGGAGTATTTCAGCTCACCCCCGACAGGTATTCGGATTCCGTATGCTCGCTGTATATTATCCCCGCGGAATACTGCGGCATTGTAACAGGCACGCCCGCTTCCGTGGGGGACGGGCAGGCGGTGATTACGGATTCCCTCGGGCTGATGAAGGGCGCCGCGTCGGTAACGCTTGAAGACTTCCCGCCGCTGGAGATAGTCGGCAGGATAGAAAATTTCGTTGGCATGGGCGATGATGTAGCGATGATTTACCCGTCGGCGTATATCTTTGTAACGGACGAAGCGTTCAACGAAATATACGAATATCAGAGCCGCCTTTACGGCGAAAACCGCTCCGAACGGCGCTTCGGCTACAATTTTGATCTATCCCTCACCGAACAGCAGCAGGAGGACGAATATTTTGCCATAAGGGAGAAAATTTACAACAGCGAGCTGATGTCTGACGACAGCTTTACGCTCGGGTTTACATCCTCCTGCAGGGAGCGCAACAGAAGCGATTTCTACGCGATGTACGGCGGGCTGTTCATGCTTGGCATAATGCTGGGCGGAGTGTTCACGCTGTCGGCGGTGCTCATTATGTACTACAAGCAGATAACCGAGGGCTTCGAGGACAGGCGCAGGTTCTCCATCCTGCAAAAAGTCGGCATGACCGACCGCGAGGTCAAGCGCTCGATAAATTCGCAGGTGCTTACGGTGTTCTTCCTGCCGCTTGCGGCGGCGGGGATGCATACGGCGTTCGCGTTTCCGATGATCTCGAGGATAATGGCAACGGTGTTCGGGCTTGGAAACAAGTCGCTTCTGCTGTGGGTAACGCTGGGATGCTTCGCGGTGTTTGCGGCGCTGTATGCGGTGATATACAAGCTGACATCCCGCAGCTATTACGGCATCGTAAGCGGCGGCAGAAAAGAGCGGTGAAGCATGAAAAAATCAGTTGAAAAGTTCCTGAAGATCATACTGATAATATTCGCGGCGTTGTGTTTTCTGTGCGATATCGTGCTTGTCACATTTGCGGTGCAGGGCGCGGTGATGTACAAAACCGCCGTGTCCGAGAACCCGGTTAAAAACGCAGCTCAGGAGATACGCGCCCGCGATGATTATGTTTCATACGACGAACTCCCCGAATTTTATATAAAGGCGGTCATTTCCGTAGAGGACAGGGATTTTATGCGGCACGGCGGCGTGGATATCTCCGCGATATGCCGTGCGCTGATATATGACATAAAAACCATGTCCCTTGATCAGGGCGGCAGCACGATAACCCAGCAGCTTGCGAAGAACCTGTATTTTACATCGGAAAAGCGCCCCGACCGCAAATTTGCGGAGATATACGCGGCAATAGAGCTGGAGCATAAGCTGAGCAAGCAGGATATATTCTCGCTGTATGCAAATACGATATATTTCGGAAACGGATATTACGGCATAAGCGAGGCGGCGGAGGGATATTTCGGCAAGTCCGCCGCGGAGCTGGACGAATATGAATGCGCCGTGCTCGCGGGGATACCGCAGGCGCCGTCGGTGTACTGCGAGATAAACTCCGCCCCCGCAAAGGCAAGGCTGCGTGAGGTGCTCTCCGCCATGACGGAAAGCGGCGCGATAGACGCTTCGCAGGCGGATGAAATAGCCGCCCGCGCGGGGTAAAATCCCGTTAAA
>CAVIFG010000019.1:5153-5661 GCA_963641955.1 Escherichia coli | reverse complement strand
CTATTGACTTATATTTTCTGCGGTGTTATAATAACATTGGGGAAATATAATAAAAATAATAGAATATCTATGCCCCGACTATGCTCGTTTCAGAGCGGCACGGGGCATTTGTTTTTAGCGGAGGACAACATGGTTTTCTCAGATCTATTCTTTCTCTACATCTTTATTCCCGCTGTAATGCTGTGCTATGCCCTTGCGCGGTGCGCCGATAAGGCGTATGCGGATAATTCGCGGCACGGCCGCTTTGCCATGCCCGAGAATATCTGCCCGTTTTCAAACGCGGTGCTTATCGTTTTTTCGCTGATATTTTACGCATGGGGCGAGCCTGTTTACATACTCCTCATGCTTGCAAGCGTGCTGATGAACTATGTCGTCGGAATATGCATAGGCGGCGGGGAGAAGCGCTCGAAAGCGGCGCTGGTCATCGGTGTGATACTCAACATCGCGGTGATAGGCGTGTTCAAGTACGCGGATTTTCTCGTGGGAACGCTGAATTTCTTCGGGCTTC
>CAVIFG010000019.1:0-5143 GCA_963641955.1 Escherichia coli | reverse complement strand
GCCGATAGGAATAAGCTTTTATACGTTCCAGTCGATATCCTATCTCGCGGATGTATACCGCGGAGAAACGCAGCCGCAGAAAAACTTCGCGTCGCTGCTGCTTTATATTTCGATGTTCCCGCAGCTTATCGCGGGGCCTATCGTGCGTTATTCCGCCATTTCCGCGGAAATAAACCGTCGCAGGATATCCTTCGACGACCTCGCGGAGGGCTCGTTCCGCTTCCTTATAGGACTTGGCAAGAAAGTTATCCTTGCAAACGAACTTTCTGAAATATCCTCGAAATTCCTTGACGGAAACCTTGCGTCCCTTACGACCGGCGGCGCATGGCTGGGGATAATTGCATACACATTCCAGATCTACTTTGATTTCTCGGGTTATTCCGACATGGCAATAGGTATGGGCAGGTGCCTTGGCTTCCACTTTGAGGAGAACTTCAACTTCCCGTACATATCAAGCACCATAACGGAATTCTGGCGCAGATGGCACATCTCCCTCGGAAGTTTCTTCCGTGACTATGTGTATATTCCTCTCGGCGGAAACCGCAGACACCAGATGCTTAACATACTGGTGGTGTGGTTCCTTACGGGTCTTTGGCACGGCGCAAGCTGGAATTTCGTGCTGTGGGGACTTTATTTCGGAATTATAATCACGCTGGAGAAATATACGATCCTTAAAGTAAGAGATAAGATACCGTCGTTCATCCTGCATATTTACAGCCTGTTTCTGATAATCTTCGGGTGGGTGATATTCTACTTTGACGATATGTCGCGGCTCGGGGAATTTATAAAGGTGCTGTTCGGCTTCGGAAGCGCGGGCGGCTGGGACCTCGTTACGCAGAACGAGCTGTTCGGTAATATCTGGCTTATTGTTGCTGCGGTGATATGCTCGCTGCCGATAAGCAGGCTGATACGCAATGCCTACGACAATTCCTCCCGCATGGAAAGCGCAGGGGCAGAAACAGTGCTTACCGTGCTGAAAACCGTAAGCGCCGTGGCGATACTTATCGTCAGCACCCTGCTTCTCATCGGAAGCACCACCAATCCGTTCCTGTATCTTAGATTTTAAGGTGACGACATGAAACCGAAATACGAAAAGAAATACAAAGAACCCCGCGCGACCAAGCGCCGCCGTGCGGCTAATATCGCATATCTTGTTACGATAATGCTGGCGTTTGAAACAGTGGGACTGTCGCTGATAGTTTTCCCGAGGAGCACCGAAAGCATCACGGAAAAGCGCACGCTGAAAGAGTTCCCCGAATTCACATCCGAGGATTACCTCAGCGGAAAATACACGGCGGATATTGCGGAGTGGTTCAGCGATACCGTTCCGTTCCGTGACGATCTCACGAATATGTCCACCGCCCTGCGGGAGCTGCGCGGTTTCCGACAGGACGGAATACGCCTGCATAACGTCGGCACAACGCAGACCGAAAGCAAGCCCGAGAAACCCTCCACAACGGCGCCCGTTACATCCTCCGAGCCTGTCGAAAGCGTTCCGACCGACGAAAGCAGCACGCCGCAGACAACTGTCCCCGAGCAGACCACCACGCCGCAGGGAAATCACGAGATCGACCCCGTTGAGCAGGAGATCAACGAGGACGACGCCGTGAACATAACAAACAACGGAATAGCGGTGGTGGGAACGCGTGCACTTATGCTTTACGGCGGCAGCTTCTCTGTCGGCGAGAGCTACGCGAATGTTATCAACAAGTACAAGGAAGCGCTCGGCGACGACGTGAACGTATACAGCATGATAATCCCGACATCCTGCGAGTTTTACAGCCCGCCCTCCGTCAAGGCATACTGCGGAAGCGAACTTGACAACATCAACCATGTGATCGAGTTCCTGCGGGATGATGTTAAGGCGGTGGATGTCTACACACCGCTTGCCGCGCATACGGACGAGGACATCTATCTGCGCACCGACCACCACTGGGCGGCGCTGGGCGCATATTATGCGGCGCAGGAGTTCGCCAAGACGGCGGGCGTGCCCTTTGCAGATCTTTCCGAATATGAGGAGCGCGTGGTGCATGATTATGTCGGAACGATGTACGGATATTCGGGGGATATAGTTCTCAAAAACAATCCCGAGGACTTCTGCTATTATGTACCGCAGAATGTAAAGTACACCACGACCTACTATGATTACATCCTTGAGGACGGAAACATTGTTGGCATGAACGAGCCTTATGAGGCGAATTTCTTCATCAAATACGGCGACGGCAACGGCATGGCATACTGCACCTATATGGGCGGCGACGCAAAGATAGTAAAGGTATCCACCGACGCGGGCACGGGCAGAAAGCTCGCGATATTCAAGGACAGCTACGGAAATGCTCTGCCGCAGTTCCTTATGGGCAGTTTTGATGAGATATATGTAATTGATATGCGCTACTTCACGCATAATGCAGTGGACTATCTCACCGAAAACGGCATTACGGATGTGCTTTTCGCGAACAATGCATTCCACGCCGCGACGGCTTCCACCGTGCGGTATTACGAGAATTTCCTGACCCAGGAGGATTGGGGATTCTGATTTGCGGCTGATATAAGAATATCCCCGAAGAGTTTTTCTTCGGGGATATCTGTTTATCTGCTTGTAATCACTGCGGCTTGTAGCTTACAGTGCCGCATACTCTGTCGCCTGCGTCGCCGAAGGAGGTGTAGATATAACCCTTTTCGTTAAGCGGGCCGGGGGCATACTTTGCGGTGTAGATATGTACGTCGGGGTGCTTTTCGTACAGGAGCCTCAGACCTACCTCGGATGCGAGAATGCACATGAACTTGATGTCCTTGCAGCCTGCTTCCTTGATGAAGTTTATCGCTGCGTCAGCGCTTCCGCCTGTTGCAAGGGCGGGGTCAACGATGATAACAGGGCCGTTCGTAACATCAACGGGAAGCTTGAAGTAGTAGGTGTGGGGCTTCAGGGTTTCCTCGTCGCGGAAAAGACCGATATGGCCGACCTTTGCGGTGGGGAGGAGCATTCTAAGTCCATCCACCATGCCAAGGCCTGCGCGGAGGATAGGAACGATCGTGAAGTCCTCGTCAACCACAGGGGACATGAAGTCGGATACGGGGCCCTTGACAAGTATCTCCTTTGTCTTGAGATCCTTCAGAGCCTCGTAGCCCATCAGGGAGGTTATCTCTCTTGTGAGCTCGTTGAACTCCTTTGAACCCGTGTTAACATCGCACATGGTCGTAAACTTGTGCATTACCAGCGGATGATCGAATATCGTTACGTTCTTCAGAAAATCTTCCATAATAACCTCACTTTTTAAGTATTTCCGCGAGCTTATCCAGCTCTTCTTCCGTGAAAACCTCTATGCCGTTCTTTATGAAAAGCTCGGCGGCAACACCGTTTCCCGCGACCTTTCCGCCCGAGAAAGTGCCGTCATATATAAGACCCTTGCCGCAGGAGGGGCTTTTCGCTTTCAGCACGGCGTATTTCACATTGTTCAGCTGCGCAAGCTGCAAAGCGGTCTGCGCGCCCTTGGTATATTCCGCGGTGACATCTCTGCCCGCCTTGGAAACAACGCAGCCGCCCTGTATTTCGGCGGGATCTCTCGGGGTGGGAAGTCCGCCCATCTGTTCGGGGCATACTGCCAAAAGAACATTATCCTGCGCAAGGTCACAGATCGCGTCGCTCTTGCAGTTCTTGCCGTCGTAGCGGCAATCACACCCGAGCAGGCAGGCGCTTACAACTATGACTGCCATTACTTATCCTTTGATTCGTCCTGACGGATATCTCCGCCCTCTTTATCCACTACAACAACGGGTGCTTCCTCAAAATCGTCCTCGCCGGTGCCGAGCTTTCCGTTGTTTACAATGATGTTTGTGATTATTCCCACGATAAGCGCAACCGCAAGGGAAGTGATGGAGAGGATAGGACCGTTGGTGATCTCGTTATATCCGAAATCAAGGGTCAGACCGCCTATACCTGTAACAAGGATAGCGCTTACAACAAACAGGTTCTTGCTGTTGTTGAGGTCAACGTGCTTGAGCATCTGAAGACCGCTTACTGCGATGAAGCCGTACAGCGCTATGCACGCGCCGCCCATTACGCACTTGGGGATGGAATTGATAAGCGCAACGAAAGGAGTGAAGAACGAAAGCACCATGCATCCGATGGAAGCGGTGAAAATCGTTACGATGGAAGCGTTTCCTGTGATGGCTACGCAGCCGATGGACTCGCCGTATGTAGTGTTTGCGCAGCCGCCGAAGATACCGCCTACGATGGAGCCGAGGCCGTCGCCCATAAGGGTTTTGTCAAGGCCGGGATCGGTGATAAGATCACGCTCGATGATGTTGCCGAGGTTTTTGTGGTCTGCAATGTGCTGTGCAAGCTCAACCACTGCGATGGGAATGTAGATAAGCGCGATGTTGCCGATAGCGGCGCCGTCAAGCGAATACTGACCGTTTGTTTCTATCGCTCTGAGGAAGAAGAACTTGGGGTAATCTACGATGCTTGTGATGCTGAAATCGCTGAACGCGTTCACAAAAGGTGTAAAGTCGAGTATCTGGAATGCTTCGATACCCGCAGCGTTTCCGATAAGGGTGAGGATCAGTGCAAGAACATATCCCGCGCCTATACCGATGATAAAGGGAATAAGCTTGATTGTCTTTGTGCCCTTTACGGAGGAAATAACGATCGCGAGGAATGTAACGATTCCGACGATAATGGTCATCAGGTTATAGGAGTCGCCGCCGTTGGTAGCGAGCCAGCCTGTTGCCGTGCCGGAAAGGCTAAGACCGATAAGCGCAACGATCGGCCCGATGATAACGGGAGGCATGAGCTTATTGACCCATCCCGAGCCTACGACCTTAATAATAAGCGCGATAACAACGTAAACAAGGCCTGCGAACGCTATACCTATAAGCATACCCCAGTAACCGTAGTTCTGCGCGATGGAAGCGGCGTAAGCGCCGAGGAATGTAAAGGAGCTGCCGAGGAATACGGGGCTCTTTCTTTTTGTGCAGAGCAGGTAGACGATGGTTCCTATGCCCGCGCCGAAAAGTGCAGCGGCAGGGTCGGACGGAAGTCCGTTTGCGGAAACGATCATGGGTACCAGCAGTGTTGCCGCCATAATTGCTATCATCTGCTGGAAAGCAAAGACGAGCGTCTGCTTGAATTTCGGTTTGTCGC
>CAVIFG010000018.1:12728-15986 GCA_963641955.1 Escherichia coli | reverse complement strand
GTATGTGCTTATTCCCTCTGCGGCTGCCGTGGTTGCGGCGGGAGTATTCGCGGCGGTGAATTTCGGCAGCATAGTCCCCGACAGGGGAGTTTCTCTTGTGGAGGAAAGCGGCGCTGCGGACAGCGATATTTCCGATATAATAAGCAGCATCGCGGACAGCAGCGAGCCTGCTGACGAAACCTCCGATGAAATCACCGACGAAACCGATGAAATAAGGGACTATGACTACAGTATCGTCGAGGGATACGCGCCGCCCGCTGAAAATGAAAGCGCCAACGACCTGTCGGTATACTTTGAGAACAAGGATATCACGATGCCGCTGGACACGCCGATTTATGCGGCATACGACGGCGAAGTAACATACGCGGGGTTCTATCATGAATATGGATATTGCGTCCAGATAAAGCTTGACGACGGGAACTATGTCCGCTACGGACATCTGAACGAATTTGCCGTTAAAACGGGCGACCGCGTTTCGGCATGGCAGGTAATAGGCTACTCGGGAACGAGCGGTTATACGGCGGAGCCTGCGCTGTTCGTCCGCGTATATACCCCCGATGACAGCGAGCACCTCATGGAAATGACCATGGAGGAAGTAAAGAACACCCCATGGAACACCATGACTGACGAGGAGATAATCTCAACGCTCAACACTTACAAATGCGATTTCGTCGAAACATATAATGAATACGACGGCGAGAACAGTCTTTATTTCATCGAAACCTCCGACCGCGACGGCAGGATAAGGCTGGCGATACGCTCCTCCGATAATACTGTGGATATGCTTAATTATTATGACAATAAGTCTTTCATAAGCATTAGTCTTCTCAGCGAGGAAGGATACCTCGAGCAGGAGTGGGAGCGGATCGCGGAGTTTGATAAGTTCTTTGAAACCGCGGGAAGTGACTTCGACGATCTCGGTCTTGATATTCTGAACACCGACAGAACGACGACGTATGTACAGAATTTCTACAGAACCGACAATATGCATGAGTGCTATATGAACAAGCTTTTGACCGACAAAATTTCCACCGAGGGATATATCGCCCCGATAGAGGGAGCAACGCATTATTACGGCGACGAAACTCACGATTATACTATAGACTGTCTGCGGGAGCAGGAGTCGAGAGTACCTTTATACATGGGCGACGACGGACGCACGGTTTATACTCCGAACTGCGCCGATGATACCCCTGTGCGTGCGGTGAACGACGGAACGGTGGTTTATTCGGGACTTTGCCCGCTCGGAGATATTGTGGTGATACAGCACGCGGACGGACTGCGGAGCTGGTACGAGAACATAGGTTCGGAGCTGTCGACCGGAGATGAAGTGAAGCAGGACGATATCATCGGAAAAACCAGAAAATGGACATTGATATTCCTGCTTAACGAAAGAGAATCTGCGGACATGGTCGCATTTATGCAGGATCGTCTTACGTCGATGCCGATAACCCCGATGGAGTGGGAATATCACGACGGTGCAATTCTGACCGAGGATATCTTCAATTCCCTCGGCGAAGCGGCGTTCGACCGCGAGAATCTGGCGCAGTACGCCCACAAGGAGTGCGCGCTTGATGTGTGGATGTTCAGCTTTGACAATGATGTGAAGCTGTATATCGGCGCCGGGTATTACAGATTTGCAAAGACATATGAGCAGTATAACTCGTCGGTAGTGGCTGAGATAGATATTTCATAATAAAAACGGGGTGCAGCCGCAATGACTGCACCCCATATTATTTTATTCAAGTATGTATTTCTTCACCAGCGGGTATATCGCGCGATATCCTTCCTCCTCGATATGCATTCCCTCGATGGTGTATTCCGCGCGGAGATCTCCGTTTTCATCCTTCAGCGGCGCGCTCACGTCGATGTATTCCGCGCCGAAGCGCTCGGCGAGCTGTTTCACCTGCGCATTCGCGAGGGCTATTTTTTCGTTGCTGCGGACTTTAAGGCAGGGCTTCATTTCCTCGGTGGCGGCGTTGTAGTTCACGGGGTAGTATGCCATCAGGTATATCTTCGCCGAGGGCACCCGCTCCTTTACCTTTGTTAGGATGTACGCGTAGTGCTCCATTATGCGCTCCATCGGTATCGAAGCGTCGCTGAGGTCGTTCGTTCCGATGTTGATGAACAGCTTGCGTGGCTCGAGGTCGAGTATGCAGGTGTCTATATTCGCCATCAGCTCGTCCGTGATGAACCCGCCCACGCCGCGGTTGTAGACCGTAACGCCGAGGTTATCCTCCGCCGCGAATTTCTCCACAGGGAACATCTCCATCAGCGACGAACCCGCGAACAGCACCGCGCCCTTTTCTGCGGTTTCGTTCATTTTTTTATATCGTTCGATTTTGTATTCTTTTGTCCATATAACTTCTTCAGCCATTTTCGGGACCTCCGTTTTTTCTTTTATCATATCACAAACAGGGCAGGATTTCAATACTATTTTCCGAAACGCGTTTTTTCGTTTACGCCGTGGAATAATACTTCCCGTTCCCACTTGACAAATCGCATGATTTGTAGTATCCTATAATAGCATATTTTACAGATATAAAGAGTAGGCAAAGGAGGAGCCATGGCAAGGAGCATCGTTTCTTTGGCGGATATCGCGGAGCTTAAAAAGCAGGCGGCGGAGAGGTTCTCTGCTGAGATACACGCGCACGACAGCTGCGGCGGTCAGTCGTTTTCCATAGAAGAGGACAGCGAGGAGCTGCGCGGATTTATAACGGAATTTTTCGCGGCACGCGGGATAAATATTAAATTCACCGTGGACGGACTAAGTTTTTATACAGTGTGAGGATATACAGATGTTAAATCAGTTTTCAAGAACAGAGCTTCTTTTCGGTGCGGAAGCGATGGAAAAGCTTGCCGCCGCAAGGGTCGCGGTATTCGGCATAGGCGGCGTGGGAAGCTACACCGCGGAGGCGCTGGTGCGCAGCGGCGTTGGCGCGATCGATATCATCGACGACGACCGCGTGTGCCTTACCAACATAAACCGCCAGCTTTTCGCAACGCGAAAGACCGTCGGAAAATACAAAACGGATGTAGCCGAGGAGCGGCTGCGCGAGATCAATCCCGATGTGAAGATAACCGCGCACCGCGTATTCTACACCCCCGAAACGGCGGGTCAGTTCGATTTCACGCAGTACGATTATGTTGTAGACGCCATCGACACCGTTACCGGCAAGATAGGGCTTATCATGCAGGCGAAAGAAGCGGGCACGCCGATAATTTCCTCCATGGGCGCGGGCAACAAGCTTGACCCCA
>CAVIFG010000018.1:7156-12718 GCA_963641955.1 Escherichia coli | reverse complement strand
GTTCAGGGTCGCGGATATTTACAGCACCTCCGTCTGCCCGCTGGCGAGGGTGATGAGATACGAGCTGAAAAAGCGCGGCGTAAAGTCGCTGAAGGTCGTATATTCAAAGGAGAAGCCCATCGTCCCCGTTGAGAATATGGCGATAAGCTGCAAGGCTCACTGCATCTGCCCCCCGGGTACGGTCCGCAAGTGCACCGCAAGAAATCAGGTGCCGGGAAGCAGCGCGTTCGTTCCGCCCGCAGTCGGACTTATCATCGCCGGGGAGGTTATAAAGGATATAACGGGCGTTCGGGAGAAGTTTTAAGACAATATCGTTCAATACCGCAAAATCCAAAAGATGGACTTTTGCGGTATTGCTTTACTTTTATGGGCGGCAATTGATACCGCCCTTTTGCTATAAGTGCCGCATTTTAACACACCCTGCGGGTATTTCAAAAATACCTTGCTTATTTTATTGACAATTCCGCGGGGATGTGGTATTCTATAAATAATGGGTGCAAAAAGAACCATTTTCGACCAATGTCGTATTATATGCACCTTGTGTATGGAAGAAGGAGATAAAAATGAAAGACAAGAAAAAGAGAAGCTCTCTCAAGAAAAAGATCATGCTTGCCAGCATGATACTGCTGGGCGCGGCGCTGCTGCTCTGCTCGACAACGGGCGTGCTTGCGCTGTATTTCCAGACCAGCAACGACCTTTTGACAACTCTTACCGACAGGCGCGACCTCAGCGCAGAATCCGCGCAGAGCGGCCTTACCAACGTATCCGAATTTATCGCGAGCCATGCCAGCGACTACGAATTCGTAAACGGCAGCGACAGCGACAAAACCAAGCACGCCGACGCCCTCGCGGCGATGGATAACCGCATAATCTCCATCAGCTATGCCGACGGAAAGGGTAATATCTACGGCGGCGGCACTCTCCAGAATGATATCGTAAACGGCCTTTCCGGCAGAAGCAGCTACATATCCAATCCCGCGGATGACGGCACGCTGTATTTCGCGGCGCTCTCCAACGGCGGAAACATCATCGCGGCAAAGATGAATTCCACCGTGCTCAGCGATATCCTTGCTGAAACCAAGGGCGATACCGTGATCATCAACGAAAAGGGCGCAGTCATCGCTTCCACATATTCCGACGCGGGTACCGAATATGATTATACCAAGCTTATTCAGGGTCAGGGCAGCGACGGTGCCGACTTCATGCTTATCCACAGCAGCAGCGGCGGCTGGTACAGCTACGGCGCAAAAGGACTTTCCGATACCTCCGGCTGGACGCTGGTCGTTCGTATGGACGCGGGCGCATATCTCCAGAGCACCGTTATCGTGCTGTTCGTATATGTCGGCATGATAGCTGCGGTATTCGTTGTGGGCGTACTTATTATAATCAATGTTGTAAACCGCATCACCAAGCCCATCGGCAAGATCATCACCCGAATCGACAACATGGCGGCGGGCAATCTCTCCGGCGAGGATATCGTTGTTGATTCCAACGATGAACTCAGCGAGCTTGCAGATTCCGTCAACACCATGACGAACTACACCAATACCATCATCCGCGATATCCAGTACACCGCGGGCGAGATATCCAAGGAAAACCTCAGCGTAAATCCCACCGCAGACTACATCGGCGATTATGTTCCGATCAAGGAAGCGTTCATCGGCATACTCAAGTCCATGTCGAGGATAGTTCGTCAGCTCGAAAGCTCCGGCAAGGAGGTCGCTTCCAACTCCGCGCAGATGTCCGATAATTCCCTCACGCTGTCGCAGGCTTCCACCGAGCAGGCGGCTACCATCGAGGAGCTCAACGCAAGCCTAAGCGAAGTTTACGAGAAGATAAACGCAAACGCAAAGAGCGCCGACAAGGCAAGCGAACTCACCACAAATTCCAAGGATCTTGTAAACCGCGGCAACGAGAAGATGGCACAGATGCTCGACGCCATGGCGGAGATCAACGAAACCTCTTCCCAGATCGCGAATATCATCAAGACCATTCAGGATATCTCTTTCCAGACGAATATACTTGCGCTCAACGCCGCCATCGAAGCTGCGCGCGCGGGCGACGCGGGCAAGGGCTTCGCAGTCGTTGCGGGGGAGGTAGGCAACCTCTCCAACAAGACCGCCGAGGCCGCAAAGAGCACCACGGGTCTTATCCAGACCAGCCTTGCCGCTGTTGAAAACGGCACCGTCATCGCAAACGACACCGCAGAAATGCTCGGCAAGATAGTTGATGAAACCGACGAAGCCGCTAAGGTGGTAGGTCAGATCGCGGCGGCTTCCGACGAACAGGCGGACGCAGTAAAGCAGATACTTACCGGCATGGATCAGATATCCGCCGCCGTACAGCAGACCAGCGCATCCGCAGAGGAGTGCGCAGCTTCCGCAGAGGAACTTTCCGCGGAGAGCAAGGTGCTGCTTGATATGGTTGAGTCTTTCACCCTTGCAAAGCGCAAGCATCATAAGGAGGACGGCTCCGTGGTTGAAAAGCCCGAGAAGCCCGCGGCGGCAACACCCGCTCCCTCCGAAAATAAGCAGGAAGCCCCCGCGGCGGAAGCCAAGGAAGCTAAGCCCGCCCCCGCAGAAGCAAAGCCCGTAACAACTGCGGCGGCTCCCAAGAAAACCATCGTCTTAGACGACGATAAATATTAATTCCGGAGGAAATCATCATGAGTATCTCAAGAAAAGAATTCGGCTGGTTCCGCGGTTACAGGTGCGAGCTTGTGACCCTTGAAAACGCAAATGGTATGAGCGCGTCCTTTACAAATTTCGGCGGAGCGGTTGTATCGCTCAACGTGCCCGATAAGGACGGAAAGTATGCCGACGTTGTCCTCGGCTATGACACGCTCGAGGGCTATGCAGAGGGAAATTCCAGCCACGGCGCCCTTGTCGGCAGATATGCAAACCGAATCGGCGGCGCGAAATTCACGCTCGGAGAAAAGACGTTTGAGCTTTCGCCAAACGACAACAAGGTAAACCATCTCCACGGCGGCTTCTTCGGATACAACAAGCGCGTATGGACGGTTGAGAGCGTATGCGACGGCACAGAGCCTTCCGTAACTTTCGGGTATATCAGCCCCGACGGCGAGGAGCACTATCCCGGCACGCTGAAGATCGCAGTAAGATACACCCTCACCGCCGCAAATGCGCTGGAGATAGATTACAAGGCGGTTTCCGACGCGGATACGGTGGTAAACCTCACGAACCATTCCTACTTCAACCTCAAGGGTGCAGGCAACGGCGATATACTCGACCATGTCGTAACTATCTATTCCGACAAGTATACCCCCGTTGACAGCCTGCTCATCCCCACGGGAAAAATCGCCTACACCACCGGTACCGCGTTCGATTTCAAGGGCGGAAAGCCTGTCCGCCGCGATATGGACAACGGAATGCTCCCCAACGGATACGATCACAATTTCATCCTCGGCGAGCCGGGTATCATGCGCACCGCCGCGGAGGTTTATGAGCCGACCACCGGCAGGGTAATGACGGTCAAGACGGATATGCCTGCGGTTCAGTTCTACATAGGCATAGGACTTGACGGAGAGAGCGGAAAGAACGGCGCGAAGTACAATAAGTACGCGGGTCTGTGCCTTGAGAGCCAGTTCAGCCCCGATTCCCCGAATAAGCCGCAGTTCCCGTCCTGCGTGCTGAAAGCGGGCAGTGAGTATCATTTCACTACTTCGTATGAGTTCTCGACAAAGTAAATATCTGAGGGGCTGTTTTGCGACAGCCCCTTGTTTTGTCTGTAACATTTAGTCTTTCAGCCACACATACACATGGTCGAGGTGTCAACCTTTCGTCTTTCAGCCACCAATACACGCGGTCAAGGGGTCGCACCCCTTGCGGGTCAAGGGCAGCGCCCTTGTCGCCACCGCAGTGGCGAAACACCCCACGCATTTAAAATGTCGAGCAGTGAAAGCTGTAAAATGGTGCGTTAACCCGACTTCCAAAGCGCTAAAGGGGGTGTGGGGTAAGGGGTGGACAAACGGAACGTTTGTCCAGAAAACGCAAGAGTTTTCCCCCCACAGTTTATCGAAAAGTTCCCGCCGTAATGGCAAAGCCAAGCTCCACAGTCTACCGCAACTTACTGCCGTTTTATTTTTTCAGACAATCTGATGATTTGCTTCACCCCCCCATTTTTTTATCTATTCCTTGACATTTTGACACAAGTGATGTATAATCATTATAGGACATAATGTGCCCTCTGCCGATATCTCGGTAATAAATATATCAGGAGAAAATAATGAACGCAAGATTTCATATCCCCGACTTCTACCTGCACTGGGAACTCAACCTTAACCTTATCGATATGATAAAGGCTCACCCCGAGTATTTCTATGACGGAGTAGAGATCGCGTCCTGCTACGGATGTTTCGCGCCCGCACTCTGGAACGGCGGACGTGCCGTTTCCGGTCACTCCAGCAGCGCGAGAATAACCAACACCATCAGGGAATTCAACAGCAGGGGCGTGCCGATACGCTATACTTTCACCAACCCCACCATCACCGAGGCAGACCTTTCCGACCCGTTCTGCAATAAGATTTGCAGGGAAGCGGAGAACGGATTTAACGAGCTTATCGTCAACAAGGACTTCCTCGAAGCATACATACGCAAGAACTACCCCAAGTACCCGCTTATCTCCTCCACCGTTAAGCAGATTGAGGATCTCGACACCCTGCTCAAGGAGTTCGAAAAGGATTATAAGCTGGTGGTTCTCGACTACAACTGGAACAACGATTTCGAGCGCCTTGCAATGATCCCCGAGGATCTCCGCGCAAGATGCGAAATACTTATCAACCCCTACTGCACGCCGCACTGCAAGCGCCGCGCGGAGCATTACAGGGTACTCGGCGAGAGCCAGCGCGCCGCAGCAAATGCGCCCACCGTTCCCGTTCCCGGCGCGGAGAATCCGCTGAAAAAGGCTATGGAGTTCAAGTGCGCAAACACCGCGATGAATTTCTATCAGATACAGCAGTTCGATACCTTCGTAGGTCTTGACAGCATCAAGAAGTACCTCGAGATGGGCTTCAACAACTTCAAGATCGAAGGAAGAACCCTCGCTCTCCCCAACGTTCTCGAGAGCTATATGTACTATATGGTCAAGCCCGAGTACCGCGACAGAGTTCGCCTTGAACTGTACATGGCGCCGAGGCGCGAGCCCATCGACCGCCCCGAAAAGCCCGCCCGCAAGGCGAAAAAGTGAGAATAACGGGCAGTCATCATCGTTTTTTCTGAAAAATCATTAGATTTTTTAACAAATTTATAAATATTGACTATTGAAAAAACGGGGCTGTTATGCTATACTACTTATAACGGAATGTTAATAAAACTGCGGTTTTCCGCTGTCATACCATCATAATGCACCAGTAATGGAGGATTTAGTATGAATAATGTAGAGCTTTCGGAAAAGGTTTATGGATACCTCAAATCCAGCGCAAAAAAGGCTAAGAAGTTTGAGGATACCGTTGCTGTGACTATCTCGCTCCTCTCCGAGAATACAGAGGATATGTATGTTGCAGTAAGAAACGGCGAGCTTCTCGTTGCTCCCTATCCTTACAAT
>CAVIFG010000018.1:0-7012 GCA_963641955.1 Escherichia coli | reverse complement strand
CCTTACAATGACAATAACTGTGCTATCGAGGCGGCTCCCGAAACTATCGAGAAGCTGTTCAGCGGTGAGATGACATTCGACAAGGCTCTGAACGATGGCTTTGTTAAGGTCAACAGCGGCGATGTCGCAAAGTTCAAGGCGCTCGAGGTGCTGGTTCCTTCCAAGAAGGAAGAGAAACCCGCTGCAAAGAAGGCTGCCGCTAAGACTGCTCCCGCGAAGGCTGAAAAGCCCGCTGCAAAGGCTGCTCCCGCAAAGACAGAGAAGCCTGCTGCAAAGCCCGCAGAGAAGCCCGCTCCCGCAGCTCCCAAGGCTGAGGCAAAGCCCGCCGCTAAGGCAGATGTCAAGCCCGAGGTCAAGACAGAAGCTAAGGCAGCTCCTGCAAAGACAGCGGCTCCTGCAAAATCTCCCGCGGCAAAGAAAAACAAGAAGTAATAAAAACAGAATGTTCAAACCCGCCGAAGATATGCTTTGGCGGGTTTTTGCCTTGCGGAAAATTTTTCGGCAAAACATTACAAATGATTACAAATGCCGCTTTGCTATTGCATTTTTCGCAGTTATGGTGTAGAATATATCTATGGCGCCCCCGCACAAGGAGCTTGTACGCAGACTGCGCGGAGCCGCCCTGTGTATCCCGCCGCGCGTTTTCGGCGGATACGATTTTGCTGAATTTATCGGACTTGGTCCGTTTACATATATAAGAAAGTGTTGCTATGAAAAAGTTAATATATACCGCTGTGCTTGCCGCCGCAACGCTCATGCTGTGCTCCTGCGCAAGCGACGAAAACCGCCGCTTTGTTACGCCGTATGACAACATAGAGAGCACCGTTGTGCTTGCTCCCGAGAGCAAAGACGAAAGCACGGCTTATGATATCCCCGAAATAACCCTGCCGCTGCCCGACGAAACGGAGGAACCCGTGACCTCGGAGGAAGAGCCGCAGACGGATGAAAACGAGGAGGAAGTTCCCCCTGCATGGAGCGAGGGGCTGGATGATTTCTATTATTACGAATACGCCGCGTACCGCCTTTCCTGGGCGGAGCGCGAGTTTACCACGCAGTCGCTTTTCGTGGGCGACAGCATCTGCCGCGGATTCAGGGAATATCATATGGTGCCGCTTGACCGCGTGTATGCAAGGGGCTCCATCGCCGCGCGCAATTTCTTTGATTTTTCGCTCTACCGCAACGAGGACGAGGAAGAATACACGCAGGCTCTTGCCGAAACCGAGCCAAAGTACGTTTTCCTTTCCATGGGCATGAACGACATCAACCTCACCGACGAGGAAACTTATTGTGAGAACTACCGCAGGATAATCGACACCACCCTCGATAATTCCGGGGCGGAGGTGTACGTTGCGGCGATAACTCCCATCGACTGCGAGTTTTCGACGAATTATCGCATAGACTGCTTCAATATAAGCATGGAAAAATTCATCGCCGATAATTACTCCGAGCGGGTGCATTATGTTGATTTTGCGAAGCACCTCAAGGACAGCGAGGGCAATCTGAAAGAATGCTTCAACGGCGGCGACGGGATACATCTTTCCCCGTATGCGTACTATGTTGCGCTGTGGGAGATGAACAGAACCATGAAAGCGGACGGCGTGCTATAAGGGCAGGATATTATCAAAAGCGGGAGGTCTAGCGTGAAAAAAGCGAAGAGCACAAAGGTGTTTCTGATAGCCGCAGCGGCGGTGCTGCTGGTGGTTTTCGTTATCGTCGGAATTGCCGCGGGCGTGGGGCTGTGGGGCTCCTCCGGCGAGGGAGAGCTGCTCGCGGAGCATGAGCTTGGCGGCTGCTCCGTGCTTATATACGGGCACAAGCCCGCGCTGTTTCCAGAGGGATTTATCCGCGGGAAGATAGTGTGCAGCAGCGGCGAAAACAAATATGTCGTTGACGAGCGCACGTTTTCGTTCGGCACGGACGAGGATGATAAAGAGCGGTTCAGTTTCACGGACGACGAGCCGGCGGTGCACCTTATCGTGCATGACGAGCATGGGGATATACAGTATGATATTATTCCCTCGGAAATATTCGGATAAAACAAAAGCCGATGTGTTTTGAAGCACATCGGCTGATTTTTTATCCATGATAGAACGCGAACTGGTTTCCTGGCTTGTTTTTGCAGACATACATTGCTGCGTCGGCAAGGGGGTATATCTCGTCGAATTTATCATTATTGTTGCGGCACAGCACCGCGCCAAGGCTGACGCTGATGTGCTGACCGTTCATTTCTGGGATATTTATCTCCTCCACCGAGCGCAGGAACCGCTTTATCATTTCCGCGCCGAATTCCTCGCCGTTTACGCCCGCGGCATACACCGCAAATTCATCCCCGCCAAGGCGCATTACAACGTCATCCACGCGGAAATTCCTGCGCAGGCAGTCCGCAATGGCGATGAGCGCCTTGTCGCCGACGGTGTGGCCGAAGTTGTCGTTGATGGATTTGAACTTGTCCACATCCAGCAGGCAGAACATACCGCTCTTGCCCTCGCCGAGAAGCGCCTCAGCGCGCTGCTCGCCGCTGCGGCGGTTGTATATTCCCGTAAGCCCGTCGGTTTCGGAAAGGATAAGCAGGCTGTTTTCCAGCTTCTTTTTCTCCGTTATGTCGGACAGGGTGATGATAGTTATCCTGCCGCCGCCGGCAAGCACGACATTTCTCGCCACCGCCATGACGTAGTACATTTTTCCGCAGACGCTTTCAGCGGCAAAATCGAACGAATAGCTTTCGTGATCTCCCCGCATGGAGGAAACCCCCGCGATGATCTCGTCCTTCTTCTCAGAAACTATTCCCGAGAGGATGTCCTTCAGCACCGTCCCCGCAGAGGGCGTGCCGAAAAGCTTTGTCGCCGCGTCGTTCATGGTGATTATCTCGCCGTTGTCCGTGCGGACGGCAATGATGCCGCAGCTCTGCATATGCAGCATTTCTGCGTAGATCTCGTTCTGATTTTCAAGGGCGGTTTTGAGCGCGGTCTTGTAGTGAAGCTCGCGCTGCTTGTCCTTGTCGATGTATTGTATGGTGAAAACCGTTTTGGTGACGGCGCCGTTATCGCCGCGGGTCATGGCGAAGAAGCTTCCTCTGCACCAGTGTCCGTCCCGCGCGAGAAAATCGTGGCTGATAACGTTCGCGTCCGCCATGCGCTCGCTTGCGGTCATAATGTCGGTGAATTCCAGAGTGGCTTCAAGGTGCTCCTTGTCGGCAAGCTGTGTTATCGCCGAGCGCATCTGCATATCCGCGTTTTCGGGGGAGATAACGTGGTCTGCGACATCCTTGTTGTAGCGTATTTCTTTCTGCGTATTCCTTACAAGGTCGATGGTGTGCATGGAAAGGAAAGAGTTTCCGATGGCGCGGAGAATGCGCTGCTCGGGGGTCTCGCGCTTCTGAAAATCGTTTACGATGAACGCCGCCGCAAATTGAATAGGTATCAGCGTATCGGTGTGGGCGCTGGGGTTATCCACCCCCATGAAGCCAATGGTCCTGCTGCCGCTGCGGAGCGGCGCCGCCATAAGGCTGCTTATGCCCTGACCCTCAAGTATCTTGTATTCCTCGGAGTCCCGCGCAAGGTCGTTGTCGACGGAGTTTATGTAGAATTCGCCCTTTTTGTTGAAGAAGTCCATCCATCTGTCTATAACGGATATCTCCACGGTGGAGAGCATTTCTATTTCCGGCTCGACGCCCTCTTTGCACCATTCGTATGTGTTGTGCATAAGCACGCCGTCGTCCTCGAATTCGAAGATGTAGCTTCTGTCAGCGTTGTAGAATTCGGCAACAAGCTCAAGCAGCCTGTTTATGGATTCATCTACGGAGCTGCCTGTATAAAGTGTGTTAGCGCTCTTGACGAGAACATCCTGCAGTGCGGATGGTTTCTCAAGATCATTGATACCGCAATTCATAAAGCGTCACCTTTTCTGTCAATAAAAAAATATGCAACCGAATAACACAATAATTATATCACTTCCGCGCGGCATTGTCAACATAAGTTGACAAAAAATGCCCGCGTTCTTTTTGGAGCGCGGGCGGGGATCAACTTGTGAAATTATTCGGAATAGCTTTATACCACCGCTTCGCCGTTTACATACAGGTGGTATCCGTTGGCGGTTATCTGGGAAACATCGCCGTTGAATTCGGAAACATAGCTGTCGGAAGTAAGCGTCCATGTCGAAGCGCTGTCCATCGTTACCTTGACTGTGCCGCCATCTCCGTCGGGGTTAATGGCGCCCGTGAATGTTGAGTCTGTGAGGGTCATATCAAGGGAGGAGATGCTGTCCACAAGGATATTGCCGTTTATCTCCTGATCCTCTGCGGTGAGGATAACGTCGCCGCCGTTTGCGCCCTGCGTGCCCCAGCCGCGGGAGGAGGTGTTGCCCTCGACGCGCAGGAACGTGTCGTTCGCGAGGGTGAACTTAACGCTGCGCAGGGAGATGGTGCAGTCTGTGTTCGTGATATAGAACATATCCCCCGAAAGAGCGGTTATGCTGCCGCCGTCTGCGGAGAAATACGCCTCGCCGACATCCGCGTCGCCGGACATACTCTGGTATATCATTATCGCGTGGATGTTCTCGTCGGAGTCGCCGCCGTAGGTGTTGTTCATGTTGGAAACGACGGTGCAGTTTTCGAGTGCGACGGAGTTCTTGCCCTCTACCACAACGCCCTCGCTGCTGTTCGCGGTGAGCTCTGCATTCTTTACGGTGATGTCAGCGGTGCAGTATACCGCGGGGCTGCCCGTGCCGTTGGTGGTGTAGGTGCCGCCGTTTACGTTGACTGTTCCGCCGCCCCTGTCGGTGCGTATTGCGGCGGAGGAGTTGCCCTGTGTTTCAACATCTAGGTTGGTGGCGTTGGTAGTACCGCCGCCGGTGGTCTGTATTCCGCCGGAGTTGCGCTGCTGCGTTCTGATAACGGAGTCGGAGATGTTGACGGTCGTGCCCTCGCCGTAGCTGAACACGCCGTTGCCGTTAACGGCGTCGGTGGATACGGTGGCGCCGGTTATATTTACTGAAGCGCCGTTTACCGCCAGCAGACCCGCATTTGCGCCGTAGAAGTCGCCGTTTTCGGTGTTGGAGGACTCGCCGCCTGTCTTATCGACGGTAATTCCGTCCAGTGTTACTGTTGCGCTGTCTATTCTGAGGGCGTTTTCGTCGTCGCCGCTGCTGGAGTATGTGCCGCCGTTTATGTCGGCGTCGGTGCTGATGGTTTCCGCCGCTGTGCCGTTAGAAACCTCGCTGCTGCCGCCGAATCCGCCGCCTGCGTTGAGGTTGCGGACGGTCACTGCAACTGCGTTGTTGTCGCCGTCGAGTTCAACGTCTACCACTGCGCCCTCCGCGATGTCGTCAAGTGTGCCCTCGCCGCTGCCCTGAAGGAATTCCAGCGTGACCTTGGTGCTGTCGGAAACGGTAAAGGTTATCGTTTCGCCGCTGGATGTAAAGGTGCTTCCTCCCATTCCGCCGCCGTTGCCGTCGGGCTTTTCGGGAGGAGTGCCTGCGTTGTCAGCAGAACCGTCGGGCGCATTGCCGTCCGTCGAGCCGTCCCCGTCGGGCTTTTCAGGAGGAGTGCCTGCATTGTCAGAAGAGCCATCGGGCGCATTGCCGTCCGTCGAGTTGTCGCCGTCGGGCTTCTCGGAGGGAGTGCCTGCGTTGTCAGAAGAGCCGTCAGGCGCGTTGCCGCCAGTCGAACCATCCCCGCTCGGCATCTCGGGAGGTGTTCCCGCGCCGTCAGAAGAACCGCCGGGCATACCGGGTGCGGAGGAGGTTATCTCGCCGACTTCCGCGGTGACTGTTCCGTTTTCAACGGAGGTTATTTTAGCGGTGACGGTGGTGGTTTCGGCGTCGCTGCTTTCGTCCTGTGTGGAGGAATTATCGGCGCTCTCGGATGATGTAACGGAGCTTTCCGAAGAAGTGCTGCTTGAAGAGCATCCTGTAAGCGGAGCGGATAAAACCGCCATTGCGCAGATGAGTGCTATCATATCTCGTGTTTTCATATCTCTTACCTCGTTTCATATTGTCTGCGGTGCCTTACCGCCTTTGTTGATCAAATTTTACCTCCGCCGTGTGAAGTTTCTGTGAGAAAAAGACCTCTTTTTTGTGACAAATAACCGAGAGATACGGGAACGAAATGTGTATAAAACAGATATCCCGCCGTTGCGAGCGGCGGGAAAATATTATCTGTATGCGGCTACGGGAGCGGCATTCGCGCGCTTGAATTTCAGCCTGAGGTGGTCTGCGATAAGCGCGATGAATTCCGAGTTAGTGGGCTTGCCCTTGGTGGTGTGCACCGTGTAGGAGAATATCCTTGTAAGCACGTCGATATCTCCGCGGTCCCATGCGATCTCGATGGCGTGGCGTATTGCGCGCTCGACCCTTGAGGAGGTTGTCTGATAGCGCTTCGCAACGGTGGGGTAGAGGAGCTTCGTAATGCAGTTTATCATCTCGTCGTTGTTTACGGAGAGCATTATCGCCGTGCGGAGATAATGATAACCCTTGATGTGCGCGGGTATTCCCACCTGATGGATTATCTCGGTCACGGCGCACTCAAGGTCGGTGTCGTCCGGGGCGGAGGGCTTTTCCTCGTTTATGCCGCAGATGGCTGATATTTTTGAAGTGAGGTAAGCGGGGTCGATTGGCTTTACCATATAGGAAGCGCCGAGGGCGACGGCTTCGCGCTCGAGGGACGGGTCAGCGGCGTTGGATACGATTATAACATTGGGGACGTATTTCTTCTCCACGCGCAGGCGGCGTATAACTTCCACCGCGTCGCAGAACGGCATTTTTGCCTCCAGCACGGCAACGTCGGGCGCTTCGGACTTGATGGAGTTAAGCACCGAGTTTCCGTCGCAGCGGCGGGTGATGGCGTACATTCCCGCGTTTTTCAGCGCCCCCGCCCATGCCATTCCGCAGTCCGCAGAGTCGTTTCCGATAAGTACCTTGATCTGATTAGTCATTTTTCTTCTACCTCCGTAAGCATATGTTTATTTTCCCCGTAAAGAGGGCTTTCCGCCCTTCGGTTTACTATATAATACCATAA
>CAVIFG010000017.1:0-16015 GCA_963641955.1 Escherichia coli | reverse complement strand
GCATTAAATTTACCTGCAAATATTATTGCCACAAAATTAGAAACACGAAATACACCCCGGCGCGAAAAAACCGCAAACAGAAAGATCCCCCCGAAAACCGGAGGGATCCGAAACTTATCAGAAATCAAACAAGTTCGATGATAGCCATCTCTGCTGCGTCGCCGCGGCGGGGACCGATCTTGTAAATTCTTGTGTAACCGCCGTTCTTGTCAGCATACTTGGGAGCGAGCTCGTCGAATACCTTCTTAGCTACGTCTTCCTTTGTGATGTAAGAAAGAACCTGGCGCTTGGTGTGCAGGGTGTTTGCCTTGCCGAGGGTGATCATCTTCTCTGCCTCCGCGCGAACTTCCTTAGCGCGGGTAACGGTAGTTTCGATCTTTCCGTTCTCAAGCAGGAATGTAACCATGCCTCTGAGCATTGCTTTTCTGTGGTCGCTGGTTCTACCCAGCTTTCTTGTACCTGGCATTTTTCATTCTCCTTTCAATAGGAATTGGTATATAAAACCGATTAGTTGTTTTCGTCGGAAGGTGTTAAGTCACAGCCGAGGGACTGAAGCTTAGCCTTTACCTCGTCGAAGGACTTCTTACCGAGGTTTCTTACCTTCATCATGTCCTCAGGGGACTTGTTGACGAGGTCTTCAACGGTATTGATGCCCGCTCTCTTGAGGCAGTTGAAGGAGCGAACGGACAGCTCGAGTTCCTCGATGGTCATCTCGAGCACCTTGTCCTTGCGGCTCTCTTCCTTTGTCTCCATGAGCTCCTGAGGATTGGTTTCGTCAGAAAGCTCTGCGAAGAGCTGGAGTCTTTCGATAAGGATCTTAGCTGCATAAGAAACAGCCTCTTTTGCAGAGATAGTGCCGTCTGTCCAGATCTCGATTATGAGCTTCTCATAGTCTGTTCTCTGGCCTACACGGGTATTCTCAACTGTATAATTACACTTCAGGACAGGTGTGTAAATGCTGTCGATCGGAATAACGCCGATAACGGGCTGGAGCTGAGCCTTGTTCTGCTCCGCAGAAACGTAGCCCCTGCCTCTGTCGAGCGTGATGTCCATGTACAGCTTTGCGCCTGCACCGAGGGTAGCGATATGCATACCGGGATCGAGTATTTCTACTTCGCTGTCGGTCTTAATGTCGCCCGCGGTGACCTCGCACTCGCCCTCTGCCTCGATATAGATGGTCTTGGGGGCCTCGCCGTACATCTTAGCTCTGAGTCCTTTGATGTTGAGGACAATTTCTGTAACATCTTCTTTAACACCGGGGATGGTGGAAAACTCGTGCTGAACACCGTCGATCTTGACGGAAGTAGCAGCAACGCCCGGTAACGAGGAGAGTAGCACCCTTCTCAGGCTGTTGCCTAAGGTGTTTCCATATCCGCTCTGGAGAGGCTCCAAAACGAACATTCCATAAGTTCCGTCAGACCTCAGCTTTGAGGTCTCTATATTGAGCTTTTCGATTTTTTCAAGCATTTGGTAACCCTCCCACAAGTTCGTCTGTTAATTATCCTGTGCTTGCTGCTGTATTCGCTGTTAATTTTAAATCACACTCTGCCTGTGCCTTTACAATGAAGTATTGGCACAGAACGCGTGTTTTAGACATAGCGTGCAGGATATGAATTAAAAATAACTGCACTAAATATCTGTATGCTAAGAAGCAATTATTTAGAATACAGCTCGATAATTAAGTGCTCAGCGATCTCGAAATCGAGGTCATCGCGCTGGAAAGCACGAGTTACCTTAGCCGTAGCAGCTTCCTTGTTAACGTCGAGCCACATGGGAACGAGTCTGCCGCCGGCAACCTCTGCGATCTGCTCAAACTTCTTGCTCTTCTTGCTCTTTTCGCTCAGAGAAACTACATCGCCAACCTTAACTCTGTAAGAGGGGATGTCAACTCTCTTGCCGTTCACACAGAAATGACCGTGGGAAACGAGCTGACGAGCCTCACGACGGGTGATTGCAAGACCCATTCTGAAAACGATGTTGTCCAGGCGGGATTCGAGCAGTCTGATCAGGTTCTCACCTGCGATGCCCTCTTCCTTGGTAGCGAGCTCATAGTAGTGATAGAACTGCTTCTCAAGAACGCCGTAAACAAACTTCAGCTTCTGCTTTTCCTTGAGCTGGGAGCCGTACTCGGAAACCTTCTTGCGCTTGCCGCCGTCGGGGTTTCTCTTGGACTTCTTATTCTCGGAATAACCAAGAACTGCGGGGCTGATGTCAAGTGCTCTGCACTTCTTTAAAATCGGGTCGCGATTAACTGCCATGATTATTTTCCTCCGTTATTTCAAATATAGTATTGAGTCAAGCGCACCTTAATGCTTTCGTAAGCCGTGCGCCGCGCCTCGTCGGGCGCTGCTCAACGCCGAGTAAACGAATAGCTCGGTTCGTGTAACGATCAGACGCGTCTTCTCTTGGGGGGACGGCATCCGTTGTGGGGGATGGGTGTAACATCCTTGATGAGCTTAACTTCGAGGCCTGCTGCCTGAAGAGCTCTGATAGCTGCCTCACGGCCTGCGCCGGGGCCCTTAACGAATACTTCGACAGTCTTCAGACCATGCTCCATAGCAGCCTTTGCTGCTACATCTGCTGCGGACTGAGCAGCGAAAGGAGTAGACTTTCTGGAGCCTCTGAAGCCCAGTTCTCCCGCGCTTGCCCAAGAGAGCACGTTGCCCTGAAGGTCGGATATAGTAACGATAGTGTTATTGAATGTAGACTGGATATGAGCCGCACCGTTTTCAACGTTCTTGCGCTCACGACGTCTGCGAACTACCTGCTTTGCGCCTTTAGTTGCTGCCATTTATATACCGCCTTTCTTTAATTACTTCTTCTTGTTTGCAATAGTCTTCTTGGGACCCTTGCGAGTTCTGGCGTTGGTCTTTGTTCTCTGACCGCGGCAGGGAAGACCCTTGCGATGACGAGTTCCGCGGAAGCAGTTGATCTCTACCAGACGCTTGATATCCAGAGCTACCTTTCTTCTGAGGTCGCCCTCTACAAGATAACCCTCGTGGTCGATAACGTCACGGATCTTAGCCTCTTCGTCGTCAGTCAGGTCCTTAACGCGTGTATCGGGGTTGATTCCGGCCTTTGCCAGAATATCATTTGCAGACTTTCTGCCGATGCCGTAGACATAGGTCAGACCGATCTCTACGCGCTTTTCCTTCGGCAGGTCTACACCAGCGATTCTTGCCATTGTTTTTCCTCCTCTTTGATTGGGATCAAAGGACTGTATCAGCCCTGTCTCTGCTTGTGCTTGGGTTCAACACAGATAACCATTACTTTGCCCTTGCGCTTGATTACCTTGCACTTGTCGCACATGGGCTTAACTGAAGGTCTTACTTTCATGAAATACCCTCCTTTAAGGTTTGTTTACTTTGCCTCGGATCACTTGGCACGCCATGTGATCCTGCCTTTTGTGAGATCGTAAGGCGACATTTCAACGGTCACTTTATCACCGGGCAGTATACGAATGTAGTTCATTCTCAGCTTGCCGCTGATGTGAGCCAGGATCTTATGACCGTTTGAAAGCTCTACCTTAAACTGTGCGTTAGGCAGTGCCTCAAGAATAACGCCTTCAACTTCTAATACATCTTCTTTAGACAAGCTATTCACTCTCCTCGGCGATGCTTTGTGCGCTCAATGCGCGTAGCGCGCTGCGCAGTTTTTTATCCGTCAGCCCGTCGATGTTTATCACGCTGTCGGTCTTTCGGATGTGTTTAAGATTTTTCTTTTTCGGGGAGGCAAGCTTACGCTCCTTGCCGTCGGCGATAAACGCAAATCCGCCGTCAGCACCCGTCACGACGAACCAACTGTCCTTGTCGTGCCCCGCGGCGCTTATAACAACCGTTCCTGAAGTAACTTCCATATTATCAGTGGCTTTCCAGTGTGAGTATCACAGGCTCTGCGTTCGTTATCGCGATGGTGTGCTCGAAGTGGCAGCTAAGACTTCCGTCCGTTGTAACCACCGTCCACTTGTCGCCGAGAATTCTTATCTCGGGGAAATGTGAGTTTACCATGGGTTCGATAGCGATCGTCATGCCCGGGGTGAGCCTCGGACCTCTTCCGGGGCGGCCGTAGTTCGGTACCTCGGGATCCTCGTGCATTTCCCTGCCTACGCCGTGGCCGATGAACTGCTTAACGATAGCGTAGCCGTTCGCCTCGACGTGAGTCTGTATCGCGTTGGAGATATCACCGATCCTGTTTCCTGCGACAGCCTGCTTGATGCCCTTGTACAGAGCCTCTTCGGTAGCCTTCATCAGCCTTTCGGCCTCGTCGGATACCTTTCCGACCTTAAAGGTCTTTGTGTTATCGCCCATGAAGCCGTCAAGCTCCGCGACGATATCGCAGGAGATTATGTCGCCTTCCTTCAGTATCTTCTTCTTTGAAGGGATACCGTGGATGAGTTCCTCGTTTACCGAGAAACAATTATGCCCGGGGAATCCGCCGTATCCGAGGCACGGAGAGTGACCGCCCTTTGAAACGATATAATCGTTCACTATCCTGTCAAGCTCCCATGTGGAGATACCGGGGACTGCGTGCTTTCCAGCAAGCGCAAGCGCCTGCGCGGCGAGCTCGCCCGCCTTGAGCATAAGCTTTAGTTCGGTTGGATTTTTGATCTGGATCATTTTATTCGCTCTCTAAAAGGGATCAACCCTTGATAGCTGCGAGTGTCAGTCTGGATGTTTCTGCGATCTCGTCCTGACCCTCAACGGTAACAAGCTTTCCTCTTGCGGCATAGAAGTCCTTGAGGGGAGCTGTCTTTTCGTGGTAGGTCTTAAGGCGGGCAACAACTGTTTCGGGCTTATCGTCCACTCTCTGCACTACCTTTGCGCCGCAGGCATCGCAGATACCCTCGACCTTGGTAGGCTTGAACTGGATGTGATAAGAATTACCGCAGCCTTCGCATACGCGTCTGCCGGACATTCTCGCTGTGATTTTTTCATCGGGTACGTGTATTTCAACGACCTTGTCTATCTGAACGCCCATCTTCTCAAGCGCCTCAGCCTGTGCAACAGTTCTGGGGAATCCGTCGAGGATGAAACCGTTCTTTGCGTCGTCCTGAGCAATTCTGTCCTTGAGGATACCGATAACGATCTCATCGGGGACAAGCTCGCCCTTATCCATGCAGTCCTTAGCCGCAAGACCCGCAGGAGTGCCGTTCTTAACAGCCTCGCGGAGCATATTGCCCGTGGAGATCGCGGGAATATTGAGTTCCTTGCAGACTACCTCTGCCTGTGTTCCTTTGCCTGCGCCTGGTGCGCCAAGAAAGATCATATTCATAGTATATACTCCTATTCGTATGCTTTACTCAGCCATTCCCCCGACCTGACGGTCGGGCGAACGAACTATTGAGTTACTTAATCAAGGAAACCGGGGTGATGACGCATCATAATCTGGCTCTCGAGCGAACGAACAGTTTCGAGCGCAACGCCGACAACGATGAGGATCGTAGTGCCGCCGAGGCTGACGCCTGTAAGTCCTGTGCACAGAGAGAAGATTATCGGGAATATCGCGATGATTCCAAGGAATATCGCGCCGATCAGCGTGATCTTGTTGAGAGAGTTGTAGATGAAGTCGCTGGTAGGCTTTCCGGGGCGGTAGCCGGGGATAGCACCGTTGTTCTTCTTGAGGTTGTTTGCGATCTCAACAGGATTGTACTGTATCGAAACGTAGAAGTAGTTGAATGCGATGATCAGCACGAAGTAGATTACCGCATAAACCGGGCTGCTCTGGCTGAACACTCTTACGAAGCCGTTCCAGAAGCCCTCGCCCGTACCGTCTACGCCGAAGAAATAGCAGATCGTCTGCGGCAGGCTCATCAGCGACATGGCGAAGATGATAGGCATAACGCCCGACATCGCAACCTTGATCGGGATATGAGTGGACTGACCGCCGTACATTTTTCTGCCGACAACGCGCTTAGCATACTGTACCGGAATACGGCGCTCCGCGTTTGTCATGAAGATAACGAACCATACCATCGCCACGAAGATTATCAGGATGATAATAACGTAGATGATGTTGGACATATTGCCCTCACCGCTGCACAGCTGAATGAAGTAGTTGATAGCGCTGGGGACATTGGAGATGATACCTGCGAAAAGGATCATGGAAATACCGTTTCCGATGCCCTTGTCGTTGATACGGTCGCCAAGCCAGATGATGAGCGACGCACCCGCAACGAAGCAGGCGATGATCGTTATCGCTGTGAGAACGACGGAGAATGTATCGCTGGTGGTATCATATATGTCGCCATACTTGAGAATGGCTGTATGGCTGCCGTCTGTGTTATTGCCGTTTCTGAGCGTGAAGTAGAACGCCGTCGCCTGGAGCACTGCAATAACCAGTGAAGTGATCTTGGTGATCGTGTTGAGTTTCTTTCGTCCCTCGTCGCCTTCCTTGGAGAGCTTCTCCAAAGGAGGGATGGCGACCGTCAGCAGCTGGATGATGATCGACGCATTGATGTAAGGCGTGATCGACATCGCCAGCAGCGTGCCCTTTCCGAGCGAACCACCCGTCATAACGTCAAGGTAGTTCAGCAGCGACGCACCGTTCATCATTGTTGCGATGGCGTTGTTGTCGAGGAAGGGAACGAAGATGTTGGAGCCCAAACGGAAAAGGATGATGATAAACAGCGTGTACAAGATCTTCTTACGCAGCTGAGTGTCTACCCACGCGTTACGAAAGACTGTAAGCATTCCGTTCATTACATCACCTCAGCCTTTCCGCCTGCCTTTTCAATTTTTTCCTGAGCACCTGCGGTGAACTTTGCAGCCTTTACAGTAAGGCTCTTTGTAAGCTCGCCGTTGCCGAGGATCTTGATGCCGTCCTTAGCGTCCTTGATAGCGCCGCACTCGATAAGAGCAGCAGCGTCAACGACTGCACCGCTTTCAAAGCGTGCTTCGAGGTCGGAAACATTTACAGTTGCATATTCAGCAGCGAAGATGTTGTTAAAGCCTCTCTTAGGCATTCTTCTCTGCAGAGGCATCTGACCGCCTTCAAAGCCGGGTCTGATGGAGCCGCCGGAACGTGCCTTCTGACCCTTGTGACCCTTGCCGGCTGTCTTGCCGTTACCGGAACCGTGACCACGGCCGATACGCTTAACGTCCTTTACGGAACCGATAGCGGGCTGTAATTCGTGAAGCTTCATATTGCTTTGCACCCCCTAGTAAATTTAGAATGTTAAATAATCAAACCTCTTCAACCTTTACCAGGTGAGCGATAGTCTTGATTTTACCTTTTGTAGCCTCATTGTCGGGCTGAGTAGTAACAGAGTTTACCTTGCGCAGACCGAGGGAATACGCTGTGGCAATCTGATTCTTCTTGCAGCTGTTCAGAGAACGTACAAGTGTGATTTTAAGAGCCATTGTTATTCTTCCTTTCCTACGCTCAGATTAAAGATCCTTAACGGACTTGCCTCTGAGAGCTGCAACTTCTTCAGCTGTTCTCAGGGAAGTCAGACCCTCCATTGTTGCGCGAACAACGTTGCAGGGGTTGTTGGAACGCAGAGACTTGGTACGGATGTTCTTGATGCCTGCCATCTCGATGACAGCACGAACGGGGCCGCCTGCGATAACGCCGGTACCCTCGGGAGCGGGACGCATCAGAACTGCGCCTGCACCGAACTTGCCTGTGATCTCGTGAGGGATCGTTGTACCCTTCAGAGCGATCTTGTGAAGATTCTTCTTCGCGTCCTCGATACCCTTGCGGATAGCGTCGGGAACTTCGTTAGACTTGCCCATGCCAAAACCAACTGTGCCGTTGCCGTCGCCGACAACTACCAGTGCGGAGAACTTCATGATACGTCCGCCCTTAACGGTCTTGGAAACGCGATTGATAGCTACAACCTTTTCGCTGAGCTCGTTTTCAGTTTCTATAAATGCCAAGTTTATCCCTCCTTATCAGAAATTAAGTCCGCCTTCTCTAGCACCCTCGGCGAGAGCAGCAACTCTGCCGTGGTATACGTAGCCGCCTCTGTCGAAAACGACATCGGTGATGCCGGCTGCCTTAGCCTTCTCGGCGATCATAAGACCAACCTTCTTGGCAGCCTCGCAGTTACCGCCGAAGCCCTCGAAACCCTTTTCGGTGGAGGAAGCGGCTGCAAGCGTAACACCCTTTACGTCGTCAATGATCTGAGCGTAAATGTGCTGCGAAGAACGGAAAACATTAAGTCTAGGGCACTCGGAAGTACCGCTGATCTTAGCGCGGACACGCTTGTGACGGCGAAGTCTGCTCTTGTTTTTATCGATGATTTTAACCATTTATTTTCAGTCCTTTCGTTGTGGGGATTACTTCTTACCCTTACCCGCTTTACCTTCCTTGCGGCGGATAACTTCGCTGGCGTACTTAACGCCCTTGCCCTTGTAAGGCTCGGGGGGACGCTTGCCTCTGATCTCGGAAGCGTACTGGCCAACCTTCTGCTTATCAATGCCTGTAACGATGATCTTGTTGGGAGCAGGAACTTCCAGCTTTACATCGTCTGTATCAGAAACAACAACAGGATGAGAGAAGCCAAGAGTCATAACGACATCCTTGCCCTTCTTTTCGCATCTGTAACCAACACCGTTGATCTCGAGTTCCTTTGTGTAGCCCTCTGTAACGCCTACGATCATGTTGTGAACGAGGGTTCTTGTAAGGCCATGGAGGGACTTGCTGAGATTCTCGTCATCGGGACGAGTAACCTTGATCTCGTTACCCTCTGCGGAGATGGTGATCAGCTTGTTGAATTCCTTTGTGATGGTGCCCTTGGGGCCCTTTACTGTAACAACAGAACCGTCGATTTTAACCTCAACACCTGCGGGAACAGCAATAGGCTTATTACCAATTCTTGACATATTACTATTCCTCCTTATTACCAGATGAACGCAAGGACTTCGCCGCCGACGTTCAGCTCGCGAGCCTTCTTGTCGGTCATGATGCCCTTGGAAGTGGATACGATAGCGATACCGAGACCCTTCATAACCTTAGGCATATCCTTGCAGTTAGAGTAGATTCTCAGACCGGGCTTGGAAACACGGCGAAGACCTGTGATGACCTGAGCCTTGTTGTCTGTGTACTTGAGTGTAACTCTGATGACGCCCTGCTTGTTATCATCAATAACCTTGAAAGCCTTGATGTAACCTTCGTCGAGCAGGATCTGTGCGATCTGCTTCTTCATGTTGGAAGCGGGGATGTCAACAGATGCGTGCTTTGCAGAGTTTGCGTTACGGATTCTTGTAAGCATATCTGCGATGGTATCAGTAATCTGCATTCATTTACCTCCTATACGAAAGCCGTTACGGAACCGAATGTTCCGTCGTACTGACATGATTTGCCCTTTCGGGCTGTATGGGAACGCGGTGCGTTCCGAAAAAGCCGGGCTTTTTTCGTAGCCAAAAACCCGCCCGGCGAGGGAACAGATTATCGAAACGGTTTATCGACGTTTCTAATATAAATTACCAGCTAGCCTTCTTAACGCCGGGGATCTGACCCTTGTAAGCAAGCTCTCTGAAGCAAATTCTGCAAATGCCGTACTTGCGCAGATAAGCGTGGGGTCTGCCACAGATCTTGCATCTGTTGTAAGAACGTGTGGAGAACTTCGGTGCTCTCTGCTGCTTAGCGATCATTGACTTCTTTGCCATGAGTTTTCCTCCGTCCTTTCTTTACTTCTCAAAGGGAGCGCCCATAAGAGTGAGCAGCTCTCTAGCTTCTTCATCAGTCTTTGCAGTTGTGATGAAGTTGATATCCATACCGCGGACAGCGTCGATCTTGTCGTACTCGATCTCAGGGAAGATCAGCTGCTCCTTCAGGCCGAAGGAATAGTTTCCTCTGCCGTCGAAAGAGTTGGGGTTGATGCCTCTGAAGTCACGAACACGGGGGAGAGCAACGTTGAACAGTCTGTCGAGGAACTCGTACATGATATCGCCGCGAAGTGTTACCTTAACGCCGATGATCTGACCCTCTCTGAGCTTGAAGTTAGCAACAGACTTCTTAGCGCGGCAGGGAACAGGCTTCTGACCTGTGATCATGCCGAGCTCGTTGGAAACGGTCTCGATGATTTTTGCGTTTTCCTTTGCCTCGCCGCAAGCAACGTTGACTACGATCTTGTCGATCTTGGGGGTCTGCATAACAGACTTGTAGCCAAACTTCTTGAACAGGGCGGGAGCAACGGTTTCCTTATAGAATTCCTTCATTCTAGCCATTGTAAAAACTCCTATCTGACAGCCGGATTTTAATGGGCGCGGGCCGCGCCGCATTTCTTATATCCGACCGATCTTCGGCTTGATCAATACTTGAGCTCTGCGCCGCAGTGCTTGCAAACTCTGATCTTCTTACCGTCCTCAATCTTGTGAGCCACTCTTGTGGTCTTGTCGCACTTGGGGCAAACGAGCATTACCTTGGACGCATAGAGAGCGCCTTCAGCCTGAACTCTGCCGCCGAGCTGACCAGCCTGCTTGGGCTTAACGTGCTTGGTAACCATGTTAGCGCCTTCAACGATGACCTTGTTCTCCTTCGCGGAAACGCTTACAACCTTACCCTGCTTGCCCTTGTCGTGGCCGCTGATTATCTGAACCTTATCGCCGGTTTTAACATTTAAGTTATTCATACGGTAGGTCCTCCTTAAAGTACTTCGGGAGCGAGGGACAGGATCTTCATGAAGTCCTTATCGCGAAGCTCTCTTGCAACCGGCCCAAAAATACGAGTTCCCTTCGGATTTTTGTCCTCCTTGATAATAACCGCTGCGTTTTCATCGAAGCGGATATATGTTCCGTCGTCACGTCTGAGGCCCTTTGCGGAGCGGACAACAACACACTTAACAACGTCGCCCTTCTTTACAACGCCGCCGGGTGTAGCTTTTTTAACGGAAGCAACGATAACGTCGCCGATATTTGCGTATCTTCTGCGGGTACCGCCCAGCACTCTGATACACATAAGCTCTTTCGCGCCGGTGTTATCGGCAACCTTAAGCAATGTCTGCATCTGAATCATGGCATTACTTCTCCTTTCGTAGATTTACGATATAATATTGCCGCTAAATTACTTAGCGCGCTCGATGACGTTAACAAGGCGCCATCTCTTATCCTTGGAAAGGGGGCGAGTTTCCATGATCTCAACTCTGTCGCCTATTCCGCAAGTGTTCTGTTCATCGTGAGCCTTGAGCTTGATGGTGCGCTTAACGATCTTCTTATAAAGAGGATGACGAACATTATCCTCGATGGCAACGACGATTGTCTTATCCATCTTGTTGCTTACTACTCTACCAATTCTGGTCTTTCTTAAAGCTCTTTCCATGTTTAGTTCTTATCCTCCTTCCTCAGTCATTAGCCGCGAGCTCGCGCTGACGCTGGATGGTCTTGATGCGAGCGATGTCCTTCTTAACAGCCTTAATTCTAGCGGGGTTGTCAAGCTGGTTTACGGCAAGCTGGAAGCGCAGGTTGAAAAGCTCCTGCTTGAGTTCGGCGAGCTTAGTGTCAAGCTCTGTTTCCGAAAGGTACTTGATTTCCGAAGCCTTCATTAAAGCTCACCTCCGTCTTCCTTCTTTACAAATTTGCACTTAATGGGGAGCTTGTGCATTGCAAGACGCATAGCCTCGCGAGCAGTCTCCTCGGGAACGCCGGCGATCTCGAACATAACTCTGCCGGGCTTTACAACAGCAACCCAGTACTCGGGAGCACCCTTACCGGAACCCATACGAACTCCGAGGGGCTTATCTGTTACGGGCTTGTCAGGGAATATCTTGATCCAAACCTGACCGCCACGCTTGATATAACGTGTCATTGCGATACGGGCAGCCTCGATCTGGTTGGACTTGATCCAAGCAGCCTCGAGTGCCTGAAGGCCGTACTCACCGTTGGAAACGGTGTTGCCTCTTGTAGCGATACCGGTACGGCGACCTCTCTGTACCTTTCTGTACTTTACTCTCTTAGGAAGCAGCATCAGTCGTTACCCCCTTCTCTTTTTGTAGCTTCTCTCGGTCTGCGGGGACGACGATCATCGCGGCCTCTGCCACCGTTGTTTCTGTCATTGCGGCGTCTGTCGGGTCTTTCGTTTCTCTCTTCTCTGTTGGAGGAGATCTGACCCTTCAGGATTTCGCCCTTGTAGATCCAAACCTTAACGCCGATAACGCCGTAGGTTGTGTTTGCTCTTGCAACACCGTAGTCGATGTCTGCACGAAGAGTCTGAAGCGGGATTGTGCCCTCGTGATAGCTCTCTGTACGAGCGATCTCGGCACCGCCAAGACGGCCTGCTACCATTGTCTTGATACCCTTAGCGCCGCTCTTCATTGTTCTGCCGATAACAGACTTCATAGCGCGTCTGAAGGATACGCGGCCCTCGAGCTGCTGTGCGATGTTCTCCGCAACGAGCTGAGCATTCATATCGGGGTTCTTTACCTCGATGATCTTGATGTCAACCTTCTTGCCGGTGAACTTCTCCATCTCAGCCTTGAGCTTGTCTACCTCTGCGCCCTTTGCGCCGATAACCATACCGGGCTTTGCGCAGCTGATAGCGATGGTAACCTTATCGCCTGTTCTCTCTATCTCGATAGAGGGAACGCCGGCCTTATACAGCTTCTTCTTCAGAAGCTCGCGAATTTTGTAGTCCTCAACAAGTGTATCACCGAAGGTTGCTTTGCCCGCGAACCAGCGAGAATCCCAATCCTTGATTACACCCACTCTGAGACCGTGTGGATTAACCTTCTGTCCCATTGTAATTCTCCTCCTTATTCTGCTTCTTTAACAACCAGTACGATGTTGGACGTTCTCTTGAGAATTCTGTGAGCGCGTCCGTGATCCTTAGGTCTGATACGCTTGAGAGTAACACCCGCGCCTACGAAGCACTCGGAAACGTAAAGGCGGCTTGTGTCCATGTTGTGATTGTTCTCTGCGTTCGCTACTGCGGACTTGAGAAGCTTTGCGAGGGGCTCGCAAGCGGACTTGGGTGTGTTGTTCAGTATTGCCATGGCAACTTCCACAGGCTTGTTTCTGATGAGGTCGAGAACGATGCCGACCTTTCTCGGAGAAATACGAACCTGTCTGAGTTCAGCTCTAGCTTCCATATTTTCTCCTCCTTACTTCTTGCCTGTGGTCTTGCTTCCTGCGTGACCCTTGAAGGTTCTTGTAGGAGCAAACTCGCCCAGCTTATGACCTACCATGTCCTCGGTAACGTATACCGGAACGTGCTTTCTGCCGTCGTGTACGGCAAATGTATGACCTACGAAATCAGGGAAAATTGTAGAAGAACGGCTCCATGTCTTGAGCACTTTCTTTTCGCCTGCTTCGTTCATAGCAAGAACTCTCTTGTAAAGAGCTTCCTGCACGAAAGGTCCCTTTTTAACGCTTCTTCCCATGTCATTAATTCCTTTCAAGTTAAGCTGCAAGTTAATGAGCAGCGGGCCACGCGCTGCGTTTTACGCACAACTTTAATCATGATGTGCAACGCTGTTCTTATTAACAGCAACTTTAGGGTTTTGATTTTGATTATCTGAAAAGAGTTTTCGGAATTACTTACCGTTTCTTCTCTTAACGATGAACTTGTTGGACGCCTTCTTGGTAGAACGTGTCTTGTAACCGAGAGCGGGCTTGCCCCAAGGAGTAACAGGTCCGGGACGACCAACGGGGGACTTACCCTCACCACCGCCGTGCGGGTGGTCATTCGGGTTCATGACAGAACCACGAACTGTGGGTCTAACGCCGAGGTGACGTGTCTTACCTGCCTTACCGAGGTTAACGTTCTCGTGGTCGATGTTGGAAACAGTACCGATGGAAGCCATGCAGTCAGCGGATACGTTTCTGAGCTCGCCGGAGGGCAGACGGAGCAGCGCGTAAACGCCTTCCTTAGCCATCAGCTGAGCCATGTTGCCGGCGGAACGAACGAGCTGTGCGCCCTTACCGGGGTGAAGCTCAACGTTGTGAACAACGGTACCAACGGGGATGTCCTTCAGCTGCAGAGCGTTGCCGGGCTTGATGTCGGCGTCAGCGCCTGCGCGAACAACGTCGCCAACCTTCAGTCCGTCGGGGGCGATGATGTATCTCTTCTCGCCGTCCTCGTACTGAACGAGAGCGATGAAAGCGGAACGGTTAGGATCGTACTCGAGGGTCAGAACGTTTGCGTTCATACCCTGCTTATCTCTCTTGAAGTCGATAACACGGTACTTCTTTCTGTTACCGCCGCCGATGTGTCTTACTGTGATTCTGCCGTAGCTGTTGCGGCCGGCAGTCTTCTTAACGGGCTCCAGAAGGGATTTTTCGGGAGCTACCTTGGATAAGCCGCTGTAATCGGTAACAGTCATGCCACGACGGCTGTTGTTTACAGGCTTGTAAGCTTTAATAGCCATTTCGTTTCACTCCTTACTTAAATCATTCCATCGAAGAACTCGATAGTCTTAGAACCTTCTGCCAGTGTAACGATTGCCTTCTTCCAATCGGAAGTGTAGCCTTCGTTTCTGCCCATTCTCTTCTTTCTTCCGCGAACGCTTACGGTGTTTACCTTTGCTACCTTAACGCCCTTGAAGAGGGTTTCGACAGCCTTAGCGATCTCGATCTTGTTAGCGGACTTAGCAACCTTGAAAGTGTACTTGCCGGCAGACAGACACTCCATGCTGTGTTCGGTGATAATGGGCTTGATGATGATGTCCTGAGCAGTCTTTACCATTATGCGTACACCTCCTCAAGCTTTTCCACAGCGCCCTTAACAACAACGAACTTGTTGCAGTTGAGGATGTCGTAAACGTTGAGAGTGTTGGACTGAGTTGTCTTAACGCCCTCGATGTTTGCTGCGGACTTGATAACCTTCTTGTCTACGCTGTCGAGTACGATCAGAGTCTTGTTCTCTGCGCCGATAGCCTTCAGCATAGCAACGATAGTCTTTGTCTTGAACTCGTCTGTCTTGATAGCGTCAACAACGATCATCTCGTTTGCAGCTACCTTGCTCGAAAGAGCAGACAGCATAGCAAGTCTCTTAACCTGCTTGTTCATTGTAAATCTGTAAGAACGGGGCTTCGGGCCGAGAGCGATACCGCCGTGTCTCCACTGGGGAGCTCTGGTGGAACCCTGTCTTGCATGACCTGTGCCCTTCTGTCTCCAGGGCTTTCTTCCGCCGCCGCTTACCTCTGTTCTGGTAAGAGTGGACTGTGTGCCCTGACGCTGATTTGCGAGATAGTTCACAACAGCGGAGTGCATAGCGGTCTTGTTAGGCTCGATGCCGAACACTGCGTCGTTAAGCTCAAGCTCGGAAACGACCTTACCCGCCATATCTACTACATTAATCTTTGACATGATGGTGTCCTCCCCTCTTATGCTTTAACTGCGTCGCAGATGGTAACTACGCCGCCCTTAGGACCGGGAACAGCACCCTTGACAGCGATCAGGTTGTTTTCAACGTCAACCTTGACAACTACAAGATTCTGAACCGTTACATTTTCAGCACCCATATGACCTGCCATGCCCTTGCCCTTGAAGATTCTCGAGGGGCTGGAGCAAGCGCCCATGGAGCCTGCCTGTCTTGCAACAGGACCGGAACCGTGAGTTTCCTTCAGTCTGTGCTGGTTGTGACGCTTGATAGCGCCTGTGAAGCCCTTACCCTTGCTTACGCCTGCAACGTCGATAACGTCGCCCTCAGCGAAAACGTCAGCCTTGATGATATCGCCTGTGTTGAGCGCGGAGATATCGTCCAGACGGAACTCCTTAAGAGTCTTCTTGAACGCTACATCGTTCTTCTTGAAGTGACCAGCCTCGGGCTTGTTAACGTGCTTGGGAGATACATCTCCGAAGCCCAGCTGAACAGCCTCGTAGCCGTCGTTCTCGGTTGTCTTCTTCTGTACTACTACGCAGGGACCCGCTTCGATAACTGTTACGGGAACAACCTTGCCTGCCTCGTCGAAGATCTGCGTCATGCCGATCTTCTTGCCGATAATACCCTTTGTCATTTCGGCTTTTCCTCCTTATTGGTTATTGGTCGGGAGATCCCGACATGACCATGCGCTTTTCAGCGCGTGGTTAGTGGTTGAGTTTCCTCAACATAACTCCAAATTCAATCTATGATTAGA
>CAVIFG010000016.1:15702-16112 GCA_963641955.1 Escherichia coli | reverse complement strand
CCATTCAGACAGATATTGCAACAATTTTTTAAAAAAACAAACCACGGCCGCCCTGATTTTGATATCGGCAATCGTCTGACTTTGCACGCAAAATTATTTTTAATTCACAAAAACAGCCCCGCTGCGCAATGCCGACAGCACAATATACAATTATCAAATTGGTTTTTCGTTTATTTTCACAACGCAATTCTGACATTTTGTAACAGCTCTCCCGAAAAGCATATCCCCGTGAAGATATCGTTAAGAGTATATCGAATTCGATATATCAGTTTTGGTTAGTTGTGACTATTTGGCAGAATGCCCAAATAACTCAACATAAATTCTGCTAATTTTCTTTGAATTTCTTCGCAGAATTTTGTAGATTTTTCACCTGTTATGTGCTATAATACATAGAGATATATCACGTTAAC
>CAVIFG010000016.1:8555-15692 GCA_963641955.1 Escherichia coli | reverse complement strand
GCATTTAACAAATAAATGCCGAGTATATATTTCCTTTCCGCGCCGTATTATTTATTAAATACATACCGTCGGACAGGCCGGCTAAATCGCGACCGCAGCGAAAGCGGTTCATCAATTAAGGAGGCTGAAAAATGGCTTTTAAGAAAAGTGCTGTCCCCTTTGCGGGAACGGCTGAGCAGGAGGAAAGGCTCATGGCGGTCATCGCCGAGCACAAGGACGAAAAGGGCGCGCTGATGCCCATTCTCCAGAAAGCTCAGGAGATCTACGGATATCTCCCCATCGAGGTGCAGCAGAAGATCGCAGACGCTATGGAGATCCCGCTGGAGAAAGTTTACGGCGTGGTTACGTTCTACGCGCAGTTCTCCATCAACCCCAAGGGAAAATACAAGATCTCCGTCTGTCTTGGCACCGCCTGCTATGTTAAGGGCTCGGGCGACATCTACAATAAGCTCATGGAAAGACTCGGCATAAGCGGAGGAGAAATAACCCCCGACGGAAAGTTCTCGCTGGACGCCTGCCGCTGTATCGGCGCGTGCGGCCTTGCCCCCGTCCTTACGGTCAATGAGGATGTTTACGGCAGGCTCACCGTCGACGACGTGGACAAAATTCTCGAAAAATACAACTGAGCATGAGCGGATGCGTTCCGCATACTAACAGGAAGGATTACTTGATATGATAAAAACTATCGATGAGCTGAATGCTGTCAGGGAAAAGTCAGCAGAGGTAGTCAGGACCCGTATCGAAGGCAAGGACAACGGCGTCAGGGACGTGCTTGTCTGCGGCGGTACAGGCTGTACCTCCAGCGGCTCCGCAAACATAATCAAAAAGCTCGAGGAAGAGCTTGAAAAACACGGCCTTACCGACAAGGTGAACGTTATCAAAACAGGCTGCTTCGGTCTGTGCGCTCTCGGCCCCATCATGATCGTTTATCCCGAGGGCACGTTCTATTCCAAGATGGAGGTAGACCACATCCCCGAGATTGTCGAGCAGCACCTTAAATACGGCGAGCCTGTAAAAAAGTATCTCTACGCCGAAACAGTGGACGGCGACCATATAAAATCCCTCAACGAAACCGCTTTCTACGCAAAGCAGCACCGCGTTGCCCTCAGAAACTGCGGCGTTATCAGCCCCGAGCACGTTGAAGAATACATAGCCCGCGACGGTTATCAGGCGCTGTACAAGGTACTCACCACCATGACCCCCGACGACGTTATCAGCACGCTGCTGGCTTCGGGTCTGCGCGGACGCGGCGGCGGAGGATTCCCCACGGGTCTTAAATGGAAGTTCGCAAAGGCGAGCGTAAATGACCAGAAATATGTATGCTGCAACGCCGACGAGGGCGACCCCGGCGCGTTCATGGATCGTTCCGTTCTCGAGGGCGACCCACACACCGTTATCGAAGCAATGGCTATAGCAGGCTACGCCATCGGCGCAAATCAGGGCTACATCTACGTCCGCGCGGAATACCCCATCGCCATCGAGCGTCTTGAGATCGCCATAAAGCAGGCGGAAGAGATCGGAATGCTCGGCGACAACATCTTCGGCACGGACTTCAGCTTCCGCCTTGGTTTAAGACTTGGCGCGGGCGCATTCGTCTGCGGCGAGGAAACCGCGCTGATGACCTCCATCGAGGGCAACCGCGGCGAGCCGCGTCCCCGTCCTCCGTTCCCTGCCGTAAAGGGTCTGTTCGGAAAGCCCACCATCCTCAACAACGTAGAAACCTACGCCAACGTCTGTCAGATAATACTCAACGGCCCCGAGTGGTTCTCCGCGATGGGCACCGAGAAATCCAAGGGCACAAAGGTATTCGCCCTCGGCGGCAAGATACACAACACGGGTCTTGTCGAAGTCCCCATGGGCACCACCCTCCGCGAAGTTATCGAGGAGATAGGCGGCGGCATCCCCAACGGAAAGAAGTTCAAGGCTGCGCAGACCGGCGGCCCCTCCGGCGGATGCATCCCTCCGCAGTACCTCGATATCCCCATCGACTACGACAACCTTATCTCCATTGGCTCCATGATGGGTTCGGGCGGACTTATCGTAATGGACGAGGACAACTGCATGGTGGACATCGCGAAGTTCTTCCTTGACTTCACCGTCGACGAATCCTGCGGCAAGTGCACGCCCTGCCGTATAGGCACAAAGCGTCTTTATGAGATACTCACAAAGATAACACAGGGCAAGGCTACCATGGAGGATCTCGAAAAGATGGAGAAGCTCTGCTACTACATCAAGGAGAACGCCCTCTGCGGTCTTGGTCAGACGGCTCCGAACCCTGTTCTTTCCACACTGCGCTATTTCAAGGACGAGTACATCGCCCATGTAAAGGACAAGAGATGCCCCGCCGGCGTCTGCAAGGATCTGCTACAGATACGCATCGACCCCGAAAAGTGCAAGGGCTGCTCCCTCTGCTCGAAGAAGTGCCCCGTCGGCGCCATCAGCGGCGAGATCAGAAGCCCCTTCACAATCGACCAGAGCAAGTGCATCAAGTGCGGCGTATGTATGTCCAACTGTAAGTTCGGCGCTATCTCGAAGGCTTAAACGGAAAGGAACAGAGAATCATGGTCAATATAAAAATAAACGGTATCGAATGCTCCGTTCCCGAGGGCAGCACCATCCTCGAGGCGGCAAGACTTGCCGGAATCAAAATACCCACGCTTTGTTATCTCAAGGATATCAACGCCATCGGCGCCTGCCGTATCTGCGTTGTTGAGGTCAAGGGTGCAAGAAGCCTTGTCGCTGCCTGCGTTTACCCCGTAAACGAGGGCATGGAGATTTTCACGAACACTCCCAAGGTAATAAACAGCCGCAGAACAACTCTCGAGCTTATCCTCTCCAACCACAGAAAAGAATGCCTTTCCTGCGTGAGAAGCGGAAACTGCGAGCTTCAGGAACTCTGCAACGAATACGGCGTGACCGAGGACAGATTTGACGGCGAAAACCCCGCCGTGGAAATAGACGACAGCGCGGTACATATGGTGCGCGACAACAGCAAGTGCATTCTCTGCCGCCGCTGCACCGCGGTGTGCTCCGCTACGCAGGGTATCGGCGTTATCGGCGCGAACGAGCGCGGATTTGCAACGCAGATCGCCTCCGCTTTTGATATGCCGCTGGCTGACACAGCCTGCGTTTCCTGCGGCCAGTGCATAACCGCCTGTCCCACCGGCGCTCTCACCGAAAAGGACGACACGCAGAAAGTTTTCGACGCCATCGCAGACCCCGAGAAGTTCGTTGTTGTTCAGGTCGCGCCCGCAGTCCGCGCTTCCCTCGGCGAAGCTTTCGGTCTGCCCATCGGCACGAATGTCGAGGGCAAGATGATCGCGGCGCTCCGCAGGCTCGGCTTCAACAAGGTGTTCGACACCAACTTCTCCGCAGACCTCACCATCATGGAAGAGGCCACCGAGTTCCTCGGAAGAGTTCAGAACGGCGGAAAGCTGCCGATGATCACCTCCTGCTCCCCCGGATGGATACGCTACTGCGAGAACTATTTCCCCGATTTCATCCCGAACCTCTCCACCTGCAAATCCCCGCAGCAGATGTTCGGCGCGGTTGTTAAGACATACTACGCGCAGAAAATGGGTATCAACCCCGACAACATCGTAAGCGTTTCCGTAATGCCCTGCACCGCGAAGAAGTTCGAGATAGGCAGGGACGACCAGTCCGCGGCGGGCGTTCCCGATCTGGATATCTCCATCACCACCCGCGAACTTTCGCGCATGATAAAGAAAGCGGGCATAATGTTCAACGACCTGCCCGAAGAGAAGTGCGACAGTCCCCTCGGCACAGGTACGGGCGCGGCGGTAATTTTCGGCGCGACAGGCGGCGTTATGGAAGCCGCTCTGCGTACCGCCGTATGGACGCTGACGGGCAAACCCGACAGCTCCCCCATCGAGTTTAAGGAAGTGCGCGGCGTTGAGGGTATCAAGGAAGCAACCTACAACATAAACGGCATGGACGTTAAGGTAGCGGTCGCAAGCGGCCTTGCAAACGCCAAGGCTCTGCTGAAGAAAGTAAGGGCAGGCGAAGCTGATTACCACTTCATTGAGATAATGGGCTGCCCCGGCGGCTGCGTAAACGGCGGCGGTCAGATAATCCAGCCGGCTCATGTCCGCAACTTCACGGATATCCGCGCGGAAAGAGCAAAGGTTCTGTACGGCATCGACGAAGCGAACACGCTGCGCTTCTCGCACGATAATCCCGATGTGCAGACGCTGTACAAGGAATTCCTCGGCGAGCCTAACAGCCACAAGGCGCATGAACTGCTTCATACAAGCTACAAGGCGCATCCCGAGCTTTACAGATAATTAAACGTCCCCCGCTTCCGTATGGCAGCGGGGGATTTTCATGTAAAAACACGCCGCCCGCGAAAACCCGCAGGCGGCGTTGAATTTAAGAATTGTGGATATCGGTTATCGCGCGGGTGACAAGCCGCTTGAACAGCGGAGCGACCCTGTCTGCGGTTTCCTGAACCTCCGCGTGGCTGAGCGGGTTCGAGGAAATGCCTGCGGCGAGGTTGCTTATGCAGCTTATGCCGCATACTTCCATGCCTGCGTGGCGGGCTGCCATGGCTTCGATGGCGGTGGACATTCCAACGGCGTCGGCGCCGAGCCTGCCATATGCGCGTATCTCCGCGGGGGTTTCGTAGTTGGGACCTGTGGTCTGGATATACACGCCGCGCTGAAGCGGAACGCCCTCCGCCGCCGCGGACTGCTCGATTATCTTCCTGAGCCTGCGGCTGTAAACCTCCGACATATCGGGAAAGCGCGTGCCGAGTTCGTCAATGTTCGCGCCGATGAGCGGCGAGGGCACCAGCGAGGAAATATGGTCGGTTATAAGCATGAAATCCCCCGCGTGGAACGACGGATTGATTCCGCCCGCGGCATTCGTAAGAAACAGCGTCTTTGCGCCCATCATCTTCATCAGGCGCGTCGGAAGAACGACGTCCTGCACGGAATAGCCCTCGTAATAATGCACTCTGCCCTGCATCGCAACGATGGGCACGCCGCCCGCGTAACCGAACACAAAGCGCCCCTTGTGCCCCAGCACCGTGCTTATCGGAAAGCCCTCCAGCTCGCGGTAATCCAGCGTTTCCTTTACGTCCATGGTGTCGGCGTAGTCGCCGAGGCCGCTGCCGAGTATCAGAGCAAGCTCGGGGCGGAAGGATATTTTCTTCTCAAAGGATTCGTAGCATTTAAGCAGCTTTTCATAAACCTCGTTCATGTTTTACCTCTTTTCAGTGTTGTTGATTCTTCCGTGCGATAAAGAAAAACCTCGGGAATGCGAAAATTATCTCGCCGTTCTTTTGTACGGGATAAGCCTGTTTCAGCTCCGCAAGCAGGTCGGAGATGAACTCCGCGCCATCCGCTTCGTCCAGCTGCGCGAGATATGGGCGAAGCCCCGTGCCCTTGTACCACTCGATGATGTCATCGTGGCTGCCCATGCGGTGGAGATAGGTAGTTTTCCAAAGCTCAAAATCATTCGTTATCCCCGACAGGATATCGAAATACTCCGACGGCGTTTTCGTGTAGAATATACGCGGCTCGGGGAAACGGCTGCCCCATTTCTCACCCGTGGTGAGCCTGCCGATTATCTGATGTATCGGCTCGTCGTAATTCATGGGTATCTGCACCGCCATCACGCCGCCGCTGCGGAGCAGGGCGAACATTTTCGGCAGCAGCCGCTCGTGCCCGGGCACCCACTGTATGCAGGCGTTGGAGAAAACCACGTCGAATTTTCCGTCCAGCGCCGACATATCCCCATTCGCGTCGAGGGTCATGAAATCAAGCTCCGGGTGCTTTTCCCGCGCGGAGGTTATCATGTTCTCGCTGTTGTCAGCGCCGATTATATGCGCCGACGGAAAACGCTCTTTAAGCACCTGCGTGCTGTTTCCCGGGCCGCAGCCGATGTCTATCATCTCCGCAGGCTCGACGCCCGTTATCCTCGCCGCAAGGTCGATGGACGGCTGCGTGCGCTCTTTAAGGAACTTTGCATACTGCCTGCTGTCCCATTCTGCCATGATGTATCACTCCTGTTTTGTATCGCTGAGTTTAACGGTGAACACGGTGCCCTTTCCCACCTCGGAGGAAACCTCGACGCTGCCGCCGCACAGCTCCGCAATTCTCTTTACAAGCGGAAGCCCTAGCCCGTTTCCCTTTGTGGCGTGAGAACTGTCCGCCTGATAAAATTTCTCAAATATATGCGGAAGCGCCTCTTCGGATATTCCGCAGCCGCTGTCCGCCACGGTGACAACGACCCCGCCGCCCGCGCGCCTGCACCCGACTTTTATCGTGCCGCCCTCGGGAGTGAATTTCACGGCGTTGTCGAAAAGATTGTTCCAGACGTGCGCCAGCATCTGCTCGTTCCAGTAAAAGCGGACGTCCTCCAGCTCTTCCATGTCTATTTCGATGTTCTTCTCCGACCACAGCGGCTCCAGCCGCAGCATACAGCTTCGCAGCTGCTCGTCCAGCGAAAACTCCGTTTTTTCCGACACGATGTCGCGGTTTTCAAGGCTGGTAAGCAGCAGGGTGTTTGAGGACAGCTCCGACAAAAATTCCGTTTCCTCGAGAATTATCCTCGAAAACTCCTTTTCCTGCTCGGGGGTCAGCCCGCCCTCGTAAAGCTGCCGCGCAAAGCCGCGTATTGATGCGAGCGGCGTCTTGAATTCATGCGAAAACGACGAGATGAAGTCCTTACGGAAAAGCTCCGTATTGTGGAGCTCCTCGGTCATTTCGTTGAACATTCTGATAAGGTCGGAAAGCTCGCGGACGGTATGCTTCTCGCTCCAGCCCATTTCAAGCTTCGCGGTGTAGTCGCCGCCGGTAACGCGCTTGGTCGCCTTGATAAGCTCCGACAGCGGGTACAGCACGGTGTTGCCTATCACCAGCGAAAGCAGCACGCCCATGAAAATACTCGCGATGACCGCACTTATTACCTGCACGGTGTCGTTCGTGCCGCCGGTAACAAAGCCGATGACTATCGTTGACGTGAACGAAAGCACGTCCGCGCCGACGATTATGATAAGCACCAGCAGGCTGAGTTTAAGTCCCAGACGGCTTATCCCGCCGAGAAACCTGCCGTGCTTCTTTTTCTGCGGGGCAGAGGTATTTTCCTTGTTTCCGCCGCTCATCACATCAGCCC
>CAVIFG010000016.1:0-8545 GCA_963641955.1 Escherichia coli | reverse complement strand
CCTTTCCCGCGTTTTTCACTGCCTTGTAGCCAAGCCCCCGCACGGTGACGATGCTGAAATCGTCGTTGTCGCGGAAGCGCTCGCGCAGGCGATTTATATGCACATCCACGGTGCGCGCCTCGCTTTCGCTGTCGATGGACCAGAATTCTTCCATAAGGCTCGCGCGGGTGAATGTTTTATTCGGAAACGACAGCAGCTTGAAGAGTATCTGAAACTCCTTTTTCGGCAGCACGGTGGTCTGCCCGCCGCGGATAACGGAAAAGCTGTCGTAAACAAGCTCGGTGCTGCCCACGGTAAGGCGCTGCTCCTCGCTTATCTTGCTGCGGCGCAGAAGCGCCTTTATCCGCAGCAGCATTTCTATCTCGTCCACGGGCTTCACCATGAAATCATCCGTGCCGAGGGTGAATGCCTTGCGGACATCCTCCGCGGCGTCGCGGGCGGTTATGATGAGCACGGGCACCTCGCTGCCGCCGGAGCGTATCTCTTTAAGGCAGGAGTATCCGTCCAGCACAGGCATCATCACGTCGAGGATAACAAGGTCGATATGATTGTTCTCAAGCACGGACAGCGCTTCCTCGCCGTTTTCGGCGGTGAAGGGCTTGTATCCGTTCTTTTCGAGAGTATATTCGTACAGGCGCCGTATGTGCGCGTGATCGTCAACTACAAGTATATTGAACATATCGTATTAAAAATTAAATTATACTTCCCAGCTTCCGAGGTACTTTTCCTGCTCGGGTGTGAGGGCGTCTATCTCAATTCCCCATGCGGCAAGCTTGCGCTTTGCGACCTTCTTGTCCACTTCCGCAGGGACATTCAGCGTCATATGACCCTCGGACGTACCGAGCCTGTTCCTGTTTACGGCAACGTAATGCGCGGAAAGAGCCTGAATTGCAAAGCTCATATCCATTATCTCCGCGGGGTGGCCGTCCCCCGCCGCAAGGTTTACAAGTCTGCCCTCGGCGATTACGAATACGGTATTGCCGTTTGCAAGCTTGTAGCCCATGATGTTGTTGCGGGCAAGGTAGCTTTCCTGTGCGATCTCGCGGAGCTTCGCCATGTTGACTTCCACGTCGAAATGACCCGCGTTGCAGCAGATAGCGCCGTCTTTCATGTTGAGGAACGCTTCCTCGCCGATAACATCCGCGCAGCCCGTTACGGTGACAAAGAAGTCGCCGACCTTTGCAGCTTCGCGCATGGGCATAACCTTGAAGCCGTCCATAACGGCTTCCATCGCCTTTATCGGGTCTATTTCAGTAACGATAACATCCGCGCCGAGCCCCTTTGCGCGCATCGCAACGCCCTTGCCGCACCAGCCGTAGCCCGCGACAACGACGTTCTTTCCCGCAACGATAAGGTTGGTGGTGCGGTTGATGCCGTCCCATACGGACTGACCAGTGCCGTAGCGGTTATCGAACAGGTGCTTGCAGTCTGCGTCGTTTACAAGCACCATCGGGAACTTCAGCGCCCCCGCCTTGTCCATTGCTTTCAGGCGGATAATGCCCGTGGTGGTTTCCTCGCAGCCGCCGATAACGTTCGGGATGAGGTCGGGGCGCTCGTTGTGGATAAGGTGAACAAGGTCGCCGCCGTCGTCGATGATGATGTTCGGCGCAGCATCGATAACGCGGGAGATGTGGCGGTGGTATTCCTCGTCCGTGGCAGCGTGCCATGCGAACACGTTAAGTCCGTCGTGGACCAGCGCCGCCGCAACATCGTCCTGCGTGGACAGCGGGTTGCTGCCTGTTACATACATTTCCGCGCCGCCCGCCGCAAGCACCTTGCACAGATACGCGGTCTTTGCCTCAAGATGTACGGAAAGAGCTATCTTCAGACCCGCGAAGGGCTTTTCCTCGGAAAATTCCTTTTCTATTCCGTTGAGCAGGGGCATATTGCGCTTTACCCACGCGATCTTTCTCGCGCCGCTCTCCCAGAGGTTTTCATCTCTTATTTCACTTGCCATTTTGTTCTATCTCCTTTATGTTGGGTTATAAATCAGATATTTTCCGCCAGCATTCCGCAGGCTATCCTTATTCCCGAATTGCCCGCGGGCTGCGACATAAAATCATCCGGCATACGATGCACTATAATGGGTTTCCCCGAAACGCCCGAAACATCGGTACGCTTTGTAAACACCTGCGAGGAAGCCCTGCCGTTTTCATCCGAAAATATCGTCGGAAGATCCCCCGCATGATACGGGTGCCTGCCGCACTGCATATCCTCGCTGCAAACGCTGAAATGTCCTCCCGCCGCCTCGAAAGCCGCTTTATCGCCCGCGGCGCTGCACGCAAGCCCGTTATGGATATGGAATCCGAGCACCGCGTCCGGCGGAAGCCCCTCCAGCTCGAAAACGCCGTACATCCCCTCGGGGAGCCAGTACAGCTTCGCCGTGCCCTTTACGTCGGGATACGCCGCGCTGCCGCGTATCTCCGCAACGAGCGCGGGGCGCTCCTGCTCCACGAATGCAAACTTTCCTATGTTCTGCATATAAACACCTCTCTTCGGTGAATTATATGCAGGGCTGCCTGTCCGTTCTTCCTGTCAGTCTGCCTTTCTTATAAACAGAACGCCGAGGGTGTCCTCGCCACAGTGGCACGCAACGGTGCAGCCCGCGTCGGTGACGGCTATCTCCTTGAAATTTCTGTATTTCTTTATCTCCTGCTCCGCAAGCTTTGTGTTGTCGCGGGAGGTGGTGTGGGTGATGAAGATAAGATCCTCCTCTGGCTCGACGGAGGTCAGCCTGTCCTTGACATAATCGCGGATGGTCTTGTCAAGGCTGCCGCGGTATTTCTTCGTTACTTTCATCTTGCCGTCGATAACGTCGATGCAGGGCTTGAGCTTCAGCAGATTTGCGCCCAGCGCCGCGATGGTGGAGCACCTGCCGCCCTTGTGAAGATATTCAACATTCGCGACGAAAAAGCTTGCGTCCACCCTCGGGATGATATCCCCGAGTTTTTCAACTATTTCATCCGCGGAAAGTCCCTCCTGCGCAAGCTTCGCGGCGGAAACCGCGACAAGCCCCTCGCCGGTGGAAAGGTTCCTCGAATCGACCACCCGCACGTTCGGAAATTCCTCTGCGGCGATGCAGGCGTTCTGATAGCAGCTTGAAAAATCCGAGCTTATGGTGATGATAACAAGCTCGTCGTGCCCCTCGAGCTGCTCCCCGAAAAACTTCGTGAAATCATCGACATTCACGGCGCTGGTGGAGCAGAGCTTTCCCGTTGTGCGGTAGTGCGCGAAAACATCCTTCTGGGATATCTCGGCGCCGTCTTTCAGCGTCTGATCCCCCTTGGTGACATAAAGCGGGACAACGCTGATATCGTATCTCTGCTTTAATTCCTCGGAAAGGTCGCAGACGCTGTCCGCGCATATTTTTACCTTTGACATGATAACACTCCCTTTTCTATCTTATGGCGCTCCCTGAAAACCTGCCGTAAAGGAAGGCTCAGAGTTGACCTTAAACCTCCGCCGCGAGCGACTCCAGCACGCGCCCGAGCTGCTCTTCAAGGCAGCCGTGGAACAGCGTGAAAAGTATATCCGCGCTCCCGAGGAGGAAAACGTTCTTGTTTGTTATCGCCGCAAGCGCGGGGACGTAGGTGTAGATATATCCCTTGTACCATTCCGCGTCGTAGGCGGGGACGGGCTTGCCCTGCTTTACCATGCGGCGTATGTCCTCGAAATCGTCGGTGATGACGTTCTCGTAATTTGCCGCGCCCTTTGCGGTCACCATATCGAAAATGGTGCGTATCTGCTTGTCGGTAAGGCTTCCGCCCTTGGTTTTTATGTTTTTAAGCTCCGGCAGGCGCACCGCAAACGAATAGACCATCAGCGACAGAACGCGCTCGTACTCGGGGGAATCCATCTCCTTACAGCGCTCTCTGTCCAGCTTTATGCCCGTGTTGAACAGGCTGGTGGTGTCGGTTATGTCGTTAAGGGATATGCGGAAGATATCCTTGATGTTGATGTTGTAGAAGTCCTTGTCGGCTATCATGTAGATGTACTTGACGGCGTTGAACAGGGACACGCCCGCTTTCACGACGGTTTCGGAAAGGAGCGTAAAGGCGGTGCGCTCGCTGATAAATTCCATTTTTTATTCACCTCGGGGGAAATATTCGATACATATTTATTATACCTTGTTCTGAGCTTTTTTGCAAGTGCTGATGGCAATTATTTTTTGTGGGCGGAGCAGCTTATAAATTTCCGCGCAGCGTATTGAAAGTTTCGCTCAAGCCTTTTCAAAGGCTTGCAGGTCGAGGACAGCGTCCTCGGGTCGCTCAGACACGCGCTTCGCGCTTAGTCTGCGCAGACGGCGAAACGCCCCACGCCTTTAAAATATTATGCAGTGAAAGCAAAAAGCAGCCGCGTTAACCCGACTCCCAAGGCGCTAAAGGGGGCGTGGGGGGAAAACAAGAGTTTTCCCCCCACAGTCTATTGCAATTACCTGCCGTTCAGCCTTTGCAAGCAAATAATCAATCACAAGCCGCGCTTCTCCAGCAGCACCACCGCATGGGCGGCGATGCCTTTTCCCGCAATGCCAAGCCCCTCCTCCGTGGTAGCCTTTACGGAGATACACCCGACATCGCACCCGAATGCACCCGCGAGATTTTCCCGCATTTTCGGGATAAATTTCGCAAGCTTCGGCTTTTCCGCGATGATGGTAACATCCGCATTGCCGAGGGTGTAGCCCTCCCGCGCCATCATGCGCGTCACCTCATCCAGCAGCTTCATGGAATCCGCGCCCTTGTATGCGGGGTCGCTGTCGGGAAAATGCTTCCCGATATCCCCCAGCGCCAGCGCGCCGAGCACCGCGTCCATAAGCGCGTGCACCGCGACATCCGCGTCGGAATGCCCCAGCAGCCCCTCATCCGAGGGTATCTCCTCGCCGCATAGAAACAGCTTTCTCCCAGCCGCAAAGCGGTGAACATCGTATCCGTGACCTATCCTCATATTATCTTCACCGTTTTTCTTCCGCTGTGGACAGCCTTCGCCGCCGCGAGGTCGTCCGGGCGGGTTATCTTCATGTTGCAGCCCGAAACCTCGGTCACTCTCACATACTCGCCGCACATCTCAAGAATGCTGCTGTCGTCGGTGACGTTTTCGGCAAGCCTGCCGAGCTTTTCAACGCAGTCGAGATACAGCTTCTTCTTGAAAATCTGCGGGGTCTGCGCGTAGTACAGCTTGTTTCGGGGCGGAGTGCTCTCTATAAAGCCGTTGCTGCCGACTATCTTTACCGTGTCCGCCGCGGGCACCGCAGCGATGGCGGCGTTGTATTTCTCCGCGTCAAATATCACCCTGTCGATGTCCTCGGGGAGTATCAGCGGGCGGGCGCCGTCGTGTATCGCGATGAAATCCGCCTTGGGCGATACCTTTTCCAGCGCATTCTTTACCGAAAGGAAGCGCGTCGCGCCGCCCTCCGTCACCGCCGCAAGCTTGGTAACGCCGAAATTGCGGGCAAGCTTTTCATACCGCGCCGCGTCCTCCGACGGAGCCGCGATGATTATCTCCCCGACCTTTTCGCAGCGGTCGAATTTAAGCGCGCTCATGACGAAAATCGGCGTGTCGCCTATCTTCTCGAGCTGCTTGTTTACGCCGTCCATGCGGGTAGACGCACCGGCGGCAAGAATAATTACCGATACCATTTCTGATGATTACCCCTTGAAATTTCCGTGGAACTTGAAATAATTAAGCTCTGTTTCAAAATTTTTCAGCAGCTTGCGGATGACCGGCTGCTCGATGTTTCCCGTGAACTCTATGTAGAACATATAATCATCCGGGAACTTTTTCTTCACCTCGACGGGAAGCGGCTTGGACTGTATCTTCGTCATGCTTAAACCGTTCACCGCGAACTTTGTAAGCAGCCTGTAAAGCGCGCCCGAAATGTTCGGGATGGAGAGCGAAACCGCAACGGTGTCCGCATTTTCGTATACCTCCGCCCCGCGGGAAATGCAGATAAATCTTGTGGAATTGTTCGGGTCGGAAGCTATGCCCTTGTGTACGATGTCCAGCCCGTGCATTTCCGCGCACTCCGCCGAGCAGATGCAGCCAAGCTCGTTGCTCGGATTTTCCGCCACCATCGCCGCCGCAGACGCGTTGTTGTGGTAGGGGATAACGGTCAGCCCGCCCCTGCCCTCGATATACTCGGAGCACTGGCGGATGGCCTGCTCGTGCCCGAAAAGTATCTTTATGTCCTCCTCGCGCACGCCGTGCTTTGCCGCGAGGACATGGGCGCATTCCACCCTTACGGTGCGGCAGATATAAACGTTGTGCTTTTCGAGAAGATCCATGTTCAGCGTAACTTCACCCGCCGTGCTGTTTTCAACGGGGAGAATTCCATAATCCACGTCGCCGTTTTCGACCGCCTCGAAAACCTCCGCGAAGCTTGCGTAGAAACTAACGCTGCCGTTTGCAAAAAGCTTGTTGCAGGCGGCGTGGCCGTAGGCTCCGCTGGTGCCCTGCACCGCGACAGAGGGTCTTTCCACGGCGGAGGTCTTGTGCGGTATCTCCGTATCGGGGGTGATGTCGTTTATCTGAAGGCACTTGGAGATGTCCATGATGTTCATGAACAGGAACGCTGCGCCCTTGCGGAATTCCTCGGGGGAATTCTGCTTGACGCTGTCGATGATGAACTTCTCGCGGTCGCCCTGGAATACCACCATGTTGTTGGCTGCCTTGTACCGCGCGACGTCCGTCGCAAGCTCCATGCGCTTTATGAACAGCTCCAGCATTTCATCGTCGATGCTGTCTATCTTTTTTCTGATTTCGCCAAGATCCATGTCTTTACCTGTTACTCCTCTGTTATTATCTCGCCGTCGGGCTCTTCGCTTTCGTCGATTATCTCCTCGCCGTCGTTTCCGTCGTCGGAGGATGTTTCCTCGGTGAAATTCTTCGCGACATAGACGGTGATCGTTTCTCCGTCCGCAACATTAACGAGGTCGCCCACCGCCTTGCTGCATTCCGCAACGTTTCCGTCGGGGACTTCGTTGGTGTCCTTGTTCTTTACGGAATACTTGATGTTCTGCGTGCTTAGCTCGTTTATGTACGCGCTGAGGGTCATATCGGCGTAGTCGGGCAGGGGCACAAGGCTGCGTCCCTTGCTGACCTTGACTTCTATCTGAACGCCCTCGCTGACCAGCGTGCCCGCTTCGATGGACTGGTCGAACATCATACCCGCGGCGTATTCGTCGGAATAGTCGTAGGTGGGGATAAAGGTGAATATTCCCTCGTAACGCGAAACCGTGGTTTCATAGCGACGGTTGGTGAAGTCGGGGATGCTTATGTTCGCCTCGGGCGCAACAGAAACAGGCTCGGCGGCGCTTGTCGTTTCGGATGTGGTGGTTTCGGGGACAGAAGGCTCCGAAACGACCTCCGACTGCGATGTTTCCGGCTCGGAGGAGCTTTCCTTTCCGCCGCTGAGCGCTCCCGAAAGGGTAAGGGAGAACACCACCGCAAACGCGATGAGAACAACTCCCGCCGCAACAAGCACGGCGATGGTCTTTATACGCTCTTTCTTCTGCTTTTTAAGGCGCTTTTCCTGCTGGCGCGTCATGGGACGGTCGTCGCGGGCGCCGTTTTCGGAGGGAATATATTTCGGCTGCGCAAACAGCTTGTCAACAAACTCGGTTATGCTGCGTATGCGGGACTCGGGTGAAAGCTTCATGCCGTTCATGATCACGCGGGAAACATTCTGCGGAACGTTTCTGTTCACCATCATGGGCTCCAGCATACTGCCGCCGGTTCTTGCGATAGCTTCGGTGGGGGCGGTGCCCGTAAGCACGCGGTAAAGCACGGCGGAAATGCCGTAGACATCCGTCCATGTGCCGTTTATCTCGTTTGTATACTGCTCCGGTGCGGCATAGCCCGAATATACCTCGCAGGCAATTTCGGTGTTGGTGGTGCGTGCCGCGGAAATGCAGAATCCCGCAAGCTTCAGCTCCATCTTGTCGGTGACAAAGATGGTCTGCGGGGAAATGCCGCGGTGGATTATCCCCGCCGCATGGACAAGGCTTAGCGTCGTCAGTATCGGCGGGAAAAGCTCCTTTACCTGCTCCCAAGAAAGCTCCCCTGCGGAATTTGCAAGGTAGGTCTTGAGAGAGATGCCGTTGATATATTCAAACACGGTGTAGCAGGTGCCGTTTTCATAAAACACATCCAGCACCGACTGTATATGCGCCATGCCGCGCAGCTTTTGCAGCGAGCGGTTGAGGTCGGCAAACTCCGACATATATGTCTTGTAGAGCGCGCTTGCCTCGGGGTTTACGGTTATTTCGGTTTCGCCGCGCTTTCTCGAGCAGAGGGTGTCGGGCATGAATTCCTTTATCGTCACCTTTGCGCCCGCGGCGGTGTCGTATCCCATATATATCGCGCCCTCGCCGTTGTAGCTGAGCAGCTTGCCGACGATATACCTTTCGTTGAGGAAAGTTTTCGGGGCGAGGTATGCGGGTATGCAGGGCGCGTCGTCGCTGTACCCGCAGAGTTTGCAGGGGCCGTCATACGGCTTGTCGTTCATGCAGCCCATGCATAAAGTTGTTTCCTTTATCATTCGGTCTTACCT
>CAVIFG010000015.1:10510-16753 GCA_963641955.1 Escherichia coli | reverse complement strand
GAGATATACGGGTATGCGGCGGAGAACTTCGTCATCCTTGATGAGCTTTGTAAGGTGATGTCCGTCCATCCTCGGCATTTCGATATCGCTGATAACGCAGGAGATCTGATCGAGAATGTCGCCTTCCATTTCCTTGTGGCCGCTGACGTAATCCCACGCGTCCTTGCCATTATCAAAGGAAACCACGTTGATATATCCCGCGTCCTTGAGGGTGTTTTTGATAAGCGTGTTGAGGAAAGGTGAATCCTCCGCGATGACGATGTGCTTTTCCGAGCGGATGTGATCCGCCGCGGAAACTCCCGTGGTGTCGATCACAGCAGAACGGTTCATATCGGAAACGATCTTCTCGAAATCGAGGATAAGTATGATCCTGTCTCCGAATTTCGCGATGCCCGTTGCGATGTTGTTGGAGCCGTCGCCGGAAATGCGCGGGGGCTTTTCGATGTCCTCCCACGAAATGCGCTGAATGCCCTTTACCGAGGAAACATGGAAGCCGATGTCCATCTGATTGAAGTGGCAGATTATGAGCAGGTCGTGCTCCTTGTCGGGGCTTTCCTTGTGAAGTACCTTGTGCAGGTCGATAACGGAGATGACCTTATCGCGCGGCGTGAACACGCCCTCGAATTCCTCGGGGGAATCGGGTACGGGAACTATCGGCTGATAGTTCATTATTTCGACTACCTTTGCAATGTTGATGCCGAAATTCTGCCCGCCTACCATAAATTCGAGCACTTCAAGCTCGTTGGTTCCGCTTTCAAGGAGAATGTTGTTTTCCATTCTTTACCGCTCCTTTGTGAATATATTTTCGGATATAGTTAAATACAACAATAAGACTGCATTAAGTCTTTTATTAATTATAACTCATTCACAAAAAAAAATCAATATGTTTTGAAAATAATCTGTCCGAAAAAAATGTACGCGCTGTAATACCTGCGGCTATACAAGCATACACTACCTTTGAAAGCAGGCATTTCCGATAAACAAGGAGGATACTTATGGAAGAAACAAGAAATTATAGCTGCGTTCAGTCCGCAGTACATACCGAAGAGCTTGTGTACGACGGACAGACGGAGCAGGGGGTCGAGCTTGAGTTCGTGCTTCCGGATTACTGTCCCGATATTTTCAGGATACTCAGATGCAGCGTAACGCCGAGGGTTGCGTCCTACAGCGTTTCCGCCGACGGCAGGCTCACGGTGGACGGCACGGCGTACATAAAGGTGCTGTATCTGACGGAGGGCTCCGACGAGGTGTTCTGCTCCGACCAGCGCAGTTCGTTTTCAAAGACCGTCGACACGGGAAGGAAAAATCTTTCCCCCGACAGCGTTATCGTCACGCTGCGGCCGTCCACGGACTACTGCAACTGCCGCGCGGTCAGCAGCCGCAGGATAGACATTCGCGGCGCAGTCAGCATAAGAATACGCATGACGTCGCCGCTGACAACGGAGCTTCAGCCGCTGCCCGCCGGGCTTGAGGTGAGGACGAAGAAGCTTTCCTGCTGCGGCAGCACGCTTTCCGCCGTGCGCCGCTTCACTGTCCGCGAGGAGATAGACACGGGTGCGGCGGGGATAGGATTTATCCTCGACAGCTCGGAAACATCCAAGGTGGCCGACCTGCGCGTTATCGCGGATAAGGCAGTGGTAAAGGGCACGGTGAGCGTCAACGCGCTTTACGGAGTATATTCCCCCGAAAGCAGCGGGTGCAGAAACATGGAAAAAATGTCCGCGGATATTCCCGTAAGCGTTATCCTCGACATTGCGGGGATAACCGACGAATATGTCACCGTCCCGCGGCTTACCGTAATGAACTGCGAGCTGACCCCGAAAACCGACAGCGGCATAATTTCCTGCGAACTTCTTATGGAATGCTCCGCCCGCGCGGATAAGGAAGAGGAAGCGCTTATCGCCGACGACGCATATTCGCTTAATTTTGAAACAGAACTGTCGTCCGTTCCGCTTAAGATAAGCACCCGCCCGCGCACCATGTCGGAGAATTTCGTGCAGCGCTGCGATATCACCAGCGAAAACGGCCCGATAAGCGTTGTGTGGGACTGCTCGGCGGAGATGGGCAATCTCTCCTGCCGCTGCGGAAACGACGGTGTCATGACTCTTTCGGGGCAGATGATGTTCCATGCGATGGGGCTTGCGGAGGACGGCTCGCCGTTTTATCTTGAAAAGCAGGAGGCATTCACACAGGAGCTTCCCGCCGCCGGCGTGACCACTGAAACCTCCGCCGAAACAAGCGCGGATGTCACCGATACGGAATTTTCCATACGCTCCGACGGCACCCTCGGAATGACCGCGCATATCGCATTCGGCGCGCGGCTGCGGGACAACGCTTCCGTTGATGCCCTGACCGCCGTTACCATCCTCGACGATAAGCCAAAGGAGTGCGCTTCCGATTATGCGTTAAGGATATGCTACACGGGCAGCGCCCCCGCGGACTGCTGGAGCATTGCAAAGAAATACAACACGACCACCGAGGCGCTTATGCGCGAAAACGGCGTCGAAAACGAGCAGACCGCGCTGTCGGGCATGATCGTTATCCCCACGATATAAAGGAGCGTGACATAAAACAATGAACAATTCTATCTATTCGGATATTTCAAAGAGGACGGGCGGCAATATCTACATCGGCATAGTAGGCCCTGTCCGCTCGGGCAAATCCACCTTTATAAACCGCTTCATGAACACCCTCGTTATCCCGAACATCGCCGACGAATATCGCCGCGAGCGCGCCAAGGATGAGCTTCCGCAGTCCTCGGCGGGCAAGACTATCATGACCACCGAGCCGAAATTCGTCCCCGAAGAAGCTGTCACCGTGGAGCTTGACGGCGGCGTTAAAATGAACGTGCGGCTCATCGACTGCGTTGGGTACATAATCCCCGGGGCGGTCGGGTACATCGAAAACGAAGCCCCGCGCATGGTAAAGACGCCGTGGTTTGACGAAGAGGTGCCTTTCAATATGGCGGCGGAGGTTGGTACCCGCAAGGTAATAACGGATCATTCCACAGTGGGCGTTGTCGTGACCACCGACGGCAGCATCACGGGCATTCCGAGGGAGGAATACGAAGCCGCAGAGGAGCGCATCGTATCCGAACTGAATGAGATAAACAAGCCGTTCGTGGTGCTGCTCAACTGCCGCGACCCGAAAGACCCGAAGAGCATATCGCTTGCACAGTCGCTCTCGGAAAAATACGGCGCAAAGGTCATGCCGCTAAACTGCGTCGACCTTGATGAAGAGAAGATAAACGAGATAATGGGGGAGCTGCTGCTTAAATTCCCCGTGTGCGAGCTGCGTGTCAAAATGCCGAAATGGGTGCGTTCCCTCGATGCGGATCATCCCCTGCGCAAGGAGCTTTACGAGAGCATAAAGACCGCCGCTGCGGATGTGCACGGCATTAACGATATCGCGCGTTCCGCAGAAAAAATAGGCGAGTGCGAATATGTGAAAAGCTGCGCTTCTGCGGAGCTTGACCTAGGCACAGGCTCGGGCACCATCGACATTGCCCTGCGCGACGATCTTTTCTACAAGATACTCGGCGAAACCACAGGCATAGAGCTTCACGACGAAAGCGACCTTATGCCCTGCATGGCGGAGCTTGCCGCGATAAAGAAGAAATACGAGCGCGTCCGCGGCGCTCTCGAAGAGGTGGAAGCAACGGGCTACGGTATCGTGCTGCCGACGCAGGACGAACTCACCCTCGAGGAGCCGCAGATCGTCCGTCAGGGCGGAAAATACGGCGTAAGACTCCGCGCCAGCGCCCCCTCGATACACATGATGTCCGCGAACATAACCACCGAAATTAACCCCATCGTCGGCAGCGAGAAGCAGTCCGAAGAACTTATCGCGTACCTGCTGAATGATTTTGAGGAAAATCCCAAGGGGATATGGAGCAGCAATATCTTCGGAAAGTCCCTGCACGACCTTGTGAACGAGGGACTTAACAACAAGCTCTGCCGTATGCCTGCGGACGCCCGCATGAAGCTTCAGGAAACCATTCAGCGCATAGTCAACGACGGCTGCGGCGGCCTTATCTGCATTATCCTCTGACATAACAGTATCCTCCTTTTCGGGGCGGCATTTCGGTGCCGCTCCGTTTTTTGCGCGTTTTTTGATAAAACACTTGAAATCGGCACGGAATTGATATATAATATAAAGTGAGAAATTTTATGCCGAGGAATGACCGGCTTTCACAATATCATCATCGAAAGGGACGTTGCATCATGCTTAACGAAAAGATCACCATCACAATTTGCGGCAGAAGCTACACACTCAGGACTGATAATGCCCGCCAGCTCAACGAAACGGCTGCGGAAGTGGAAAAAAACATCACGGATTACTGTGACGCTCTTACGGATTTCGAGAAATCCGATGCGGCGGTGTTCACCGCGCTTGATTATGCGGGAAAATCCCGAGAAACCTCCACAAAGCTGTCCGCAGTGCAGGCGGAGCTTGACGCCGCAAAAAAGACGGAGGAACGCGCGAAAGCTTCCATCGCGGAAAACGACGCGCTCAAGGCGGAAAACCGCAATCTCAAAAAGGACAGCGAGGATCTCTCCGTGCTTAAAAAGCGCTTCTCCGAACTTGAAGGAAAGAACGCCCAGCTTGCGGATACCCTCAAGGAAGCAAACGAAAAGAACGCCGAGCTTGCGGGCATAAAGGCAGACCTCGACGAAGCAATGAAGATATCCGAAAGCCTTGAAAAGAAAAACAACCAGCTCACCGCCGCCGCAAAGGACAGCGCCGCCGAGCATGATAAACAGGCAAAACGTATTTCGGAGCTTGAAAAGCAGATAGCCGATCTGAAAAAGGAAGCCGCCCGCGCCGTTACGGTTTCCGAGGAGAACAAGCGCCTTTCCGAAAAGCTTGAAAAGGCGCAGAATTTCGAGGAAGCATATCACCGCGAGGAAAAACGCGCCAACTCCGCCGAAAAGGATAACGCGTCGGTAAAGACCGAAAAGGAAGCGCTTGCGAAGTCTGTCGAGGAACTGACTGCGCAGAACACCGAGCTTAAAAAGGCTGCGGAAGCGCAGCCTTCCGACGAGGAAATGAACAGGCTCAAAACCGCCGAAAAGGAAAACGCGGATCTGAGAGCGTCCTATTCCGAGCTGGAAAAAATCAACGCGCAGCTTGAAAAGTCCAACGAAGAACTCGGCAAGACCGGCAGCGCCCTTGCCGAGGAAAAATCCGCGTTGCAGTCTGAACTTACCGCAGCCCGCGAGGAAGCCGAAAAGACCTCCGCAAAGCTTGAAGCATACGAAGCAGCACGCAGCGGCGCGGCGGAGCGCGCTGACCTGCTCGAAAAGGAAAATGCAGACCTCTCCGCCCGTGCAAAGAAGCTCGAGGAGGAGAACATAACCGCCGTCGAAAGGCTCGCCGCCGACGCAGAGCGCATCGCAGAACTGGAAAAGCGCTCGGGTCAGTACGAGGATCTTATGGTGAGATTTTCGCAGGTAGAGGGCGAGAATGCCGCGCTCAAACAGTCCGAGCAGGCGGACGAGGAACTCCGCGGTCAGCTTGAAAAGCTAAACAAGCAGGTGGAGGAACTTATCCTTAAAAATGCCGATCAGGCGAAGGAGATAAAGTCGCTGAAGCGCACCAACACTTCGCTTGACAAGCAGATAAAAGAAATGCTCGAGGACGGACAGCTTACATTATGAGTGAGATACTGGCACCATGCGGAGGGGTGGAGAGCCTTTCCGCCGCGCTGAATGCGGGCGCGGACGCGGTCTATGTCGGGATGAAAAGCTTTTCCGCCAGAAAGAACGCAGAAAATTTCACCGACGAGGAGCTTGCCGCCGCCTGTATGGAGTGCCATCGCCGCGGGGTAAAGCTGTATGTCGCGCTGAATACGCTGATGTACGACGAGGAGATTTCCGACGTTGAAAAGTGTATAAAAACCGCGGCGGAATGCGGCGCGGACGGACTTATCATACAGGATATCGGCACGGCGGAGCTGGCGCGGAAAATAGCGCCGCAGCTTGAGCGGCACGCTTCCACACAGATGACGCTGAACAGCGTGAGCGGCGTTAAGGCCGCCGAGGAATTAGGCTATTCCCGCGCGGTGATAGGCCGCGAGCTTTCGCTGGAGCAGATAAAAAGAATATCCGAAAACACCTCCGCCGAGCTTGAGATTTTCGTGCACGGCGCGCTGTGCGTGTGCGTAAGCGGGCAGTGCTATATGAGCAGCATTTTCGGCGGCAGGAGCGGCAACAGGGGACTTTGCGCCCAGCCGTGCAGGCT
>CAVIFG010000015.1:9927-10500 GCA_963641955.1 Escherichia coli | reverse complement strand
CCTGCGGGGACAGGCACAATGTCATTTCGCTGAAAGACAGCTCGCTCGCGGAGCACCTTCCCGAGCTTGCGGAGATGGGCATTTCGTCTTTCAAGATAGAGGGCAGGATGAAGCGCCCTGAATATGTCGCCTGTGCGGTCGATGCCTGCCGCAGAAGCCTTGACGGAAAGAAATACGACCGCGAACGGTTGGAGGGTATTTTCTCCCGCGGCGGTCTTACCGACGGCTATTTCACGGGAAAGATGAACGATATGCAGGGCATACGCGGAAAGGACGACGTCGAGGCTTCCGCAAAGGCATTGTCGGGAATAAAGGCAATATACAAGGACGAATACCCGCGCATAGGCGTTGATATTTCGGTAACGGTTCGCCGCGGCGAGCCTATGCACGCTTCCGCAAAGGCGGGGGATATCGCCGTTTCGGCGCAGGGCGCAGTTCCGCAGGAAGCGCAGAATGCTCCCACAACTTCCGAAGCAATTTGTGCGCGTATGTCAAAGCTTGGCGGTACGCAGTTTTTCGCCGGGAATGTCACGGCGGATACCGACGATGGGGTATTTATCCCCGCGGCGGAAT
>CAVIFG010000015.1:1618-9804 GCA_963641955.1 Escherichia coli | reverse complement strand
GAATTGTGCGAAAAACTTGACGCGGCGGTGCTGCAGAAAAATTCACACGATTATGAGATACACGACATCGACATTGCAATTCCGCGTTCCGAAAAAATATACCCGAAAACGCTTTTCCGCGCGGAGGTTTCCACGGCGGAGCAGCTTGGGCAGGCGCTGAAGCTTCCGTTTGAGTTTATTTACGCGCCGATGGGGCTTGTCGGGGAGGATACTCCCGATAAGGACAGAATATGCGTTGTGCCGCCGCTGTACCTTGCCGACTGCGAGGAAGAAACCGCGCGGCGGCTGGACGAACTGAAAAAGCTCGGATTTTCAAAGGCGATGGCGCAGACCCTCGGGCACGCGTATCTGCTGAAGCAGCACGGTTTCGAGGTTCATGGCGGATACCGCATGAACATTCTGAACAGCCTTTCCGCGCAGAAGTGCGAGAAGCTGGGATTTGCGGATCTGACGCTTTCATTTGAGGGCACCGCGGCGAAGCTTTCGGAGATTTCCTGCGGCATACCGAGGGGCATTCTTGCCTACGGCAGACTGCCGCTGATGACCATGCGGCGGTGTCCGATCGCCGATGGAAAACCCTGCGGCCGCGTTTCGCCTTTTGGGGAGGGCACTTCCTGCGGCGGCAGCATAAACGACCGCCGAGGAAACAGAATGCCCGTTCTCTGCGGCGGAAATAGCGTGGAACTTCTCAACCCCGACACGCTTATCATGAGCGACAGGCAGAGCACGCTGTCCATGTTCGATTTCGCGGTGCTTAAATTCACCACCGAAACCGAGCTTGCCCCCGTGCTTGATATGTACCTTAACAACGGAAAACCATCCGGCAGCCTTACCCGCGGACTTTATTTCAGGGGCGCCGAGTGACCGAAAAGGAGCTGCGTATGAACAAATTCAACTCTGTGTTTGAAAAAAAGACCGAGGCGCTTCGGGATAAGATCCTTTCGGGGCGCAGCTTTGAGCAGTACCGCAGCGAAACCGCTGCGGATGTCTGCGGAAAATACGCGGCGTTCCTTTCCGTCTGCGATACGCAGGACAGGGCAAAAGTATTCCGCGCCGCGGACGATGATCCCCGCGCGGCATGGGCGAAAGTATGCAATGAAGCCGCGAAGGTCGTTGCCTGCTCCGATCTGAACCCGCTGTGGATAAAGGCGGATATCATCCGCAGGAGCGCCCCCGCGCAGCTATGCGACGTGATCTCCGAAATAGCTAAAGGATTTCACGAGTTTTTCAGGCGCGGTATTTCGTTTGGCGGGAATATGACCGACGCGCTTATAGAAGCGGAGATAAACGGCAACCGCGTGATATCCTACAAAGAAAAGACCATCGAGCTTGCACGGGTGAATAAATACCTCGCTTCGCAGGGGCTTAGAACCCTCGCGGAACTGCCCGAAACGGTAGTTCTGTTTGACTGCGAAAGCGCATTCTGCGACGAAAACGGGGATACGTTCAACCTTTACGGCGACGGGCTGAACTGCGGCAGGCGGGTGCTTGACCGTTTTACTGACAAAACTGCGCTGGAAGTCATTTCGACCTCGTCGGAGTATCTTTCCATGCAGGTCGGTCTGGACGGAAAGTTCGACTACGGATATTATCCTATATTTCACAAGGAAATACCCGGGTATAACATCCTGCGGCATTCTTCGTCGATATGGAGCCTTATCTGCGCCTATCGTATTACGGGGGACAGCTTCACGCTGCGGCAGGCGGAAAGCGCCATCGGATATATGATTAAAAATTCGTTTTACAAATATCCCTCCCGCGAGGGGGTCGACAACACCCTCTACCTTGCGGACAAAACGCTGAACGAAGTCAAGATAGGCGGCAACGCCATTGCGATAATAATGCTCACCGAATACATGAACGCCACGGGCACGGATAAATACGCGAAGCTCTGCCGCGAATACGGAAACGGCATACTTGAGCTTTTCGACAGCCGCGACGGCTCGTTTTTCCATGTGCTGAATTATCCGTCGCTTTCCCCGAAGGATAAGTTCAGAACCGTGTATTACGATGGGGAAACCGTGTTTGCCCTCGGCAGGCTGTACAGCCTTACGGGAAACGAAATGTGGCTCAGCGCCGCGAAAAAGGCAGCTGACAGGTTCATCGAGCAGGACTACACGCAGTATGCCGACCACTGGGTCGCGTATGCGATGAACGAGCTTACGAAGCACTGCCCCGAGGATAAGTATTTAAGCTTTGCGCTGAAAAATGCGCAGGTAAATCTCCGAAAGATATACCGCCGCGCGACATCCTATCATACATATCTCGAGTTGCTCTGCGTAACGTTCGAGCTGTACACAAGGGTGCTCGACGAACATCTTGAATGCAGCTACCTTGAGAAATTCGACGAGGCATATTTCGTAAAAACGATATTCCACCGCGCCGAGCATATGCTCAACGGTTATGGCTATCCCGAGTTCGTGATGTATTTCAGGCATCCGTATGTTGCGCTGGGAGCATTTTTCGTAAGGCACGACGGATATCGGATTAGAATAGACGATATACAGCATTTCTGCGGCGCGTATTACTCGCTTTACAGAAACTACGCGCGGCTGGAGGAAATGCGCGAAAAGGCAGAACACTAACGAAAGGATCTAACTTCAATGGCACAGAAACTGAATGCTCCGAATGATCTCAGGGCGGAAGCGGGCAGCAGGTCGGCACGGCTTTCGTGGGAAAGGGTAAAGGGCGCGGACGGATATATTCTGTCTTTTTTCCGCGCGGATGACCCCGAACGGTGCATAAAAACAAGATATTCCCAGCGGACGAAGCGGCTTATTTCGGGCTTCGAGAACGACTGCGAATACCTTGTTTCGGTCTGTGCCTTTTTGTATTTCAGGGGCAGGGAGATCCTCGGCGAGCGCTCGGAAAAGGTGTCTTTTATGCCGCATGCGGATAAGCTTACTGCGCAGGAAAACGTGTGCCTTAAAACAGGCGGCAGCGAGCAGATAAAATGGGAGCATTCCGATAAAAATGTCACCGTAACATTCAAATCCGAAGAACCGCGTATCGCAGCGGTTTCTGATGCGGGAATCATCACCGCAAAGGCGGCGGGGACAACATTTATAAGGCTTTCCGCGTCCGACGGGCAGACGCTCCGCATAAAAGTTACGGTGGATCGTAAAGCGGATTTCGGCAGGAATTCCGCCGTGCTTATGTTCGGCGGGGATATCATGTGCACGGCGGCGCAGCAGCGCGCGGCGAAGCCGTATTCCTATGATTTCCACGAAGCGTTTTCGGGCGTGAAGCCCATGCTTTCCAAGGCGGATATTTCTGTGGGATTTTATTCCCACGCGGCGGACGACTCTGCGGCGTATGAGCTTGAACAGCCTATTCTGCCCGACGGCACGCCGAATGTCAATGCGCCGTCGACCATGCTCGCGGCGGTTTCCGGGGCGGGATTTAACGCGCTGATAACTTCAGGAATGCACATCGGCTCCCTGCGCGAAGCCACCGACAGCAACATCGAAAAATACGGCATGAGGAGCATAAGCGGCGGGTATTCCTTGTTTGATGTCCGCGGCTTCCGCGTGGCGGTCATCGCGCGGGATATCGTCGGCGCGGAAGATACCGCAGCCTATGCAGAAGTAATAACGCAGGCGCGGGAAGCCGGCGCGGAATTTGTGGCTGTGTGCATGAACTGGGGCGCGGGCAATTCCCTCAGCGTAAGAAGCGGCCAGACGAAAGCCGCCCATGCGCTTGCGGAAGCGGGAACTGATATCATCATAGGCGCGCATCCTCATGTTCCGCAGAAGTTTGCGTACATCAAAACGCAGGACGGCCGCAGTGTGCCATGTGCGTTTTCTTTGGGAAACTTCCTGTCGGGTATGCGCGGAATGAAAGAAAACCGCGACGGCGCAGTGCTCCGCGCGGAGCTTTTCCGCGACGGCGGCAGGGTGTCCGCCCGCGTGTCGTTTGTTCCGATATTTCAGGAAAACGGCGCCCGCGGGGCGTTCTGCACGGAAAATTCGCATCCGTTCAGCGAGGAGGGAAAGCTGTCCCTTGAGCGGCTGAAAACAACATTGGGAAGCAAGGCGGCGTTCTGCGGGTATCGCCCGAGGGTGCTGCTGAGCGGCTCGGCTGTGCTGGGCAGGATATTCGCCTGCGGAAACGTCCGCATGGATAAAACGGCAATGCTGCTTTCTCCGCTGTCGCTGTGTTCCGCGCGGGAGTTTGCCCCTGAGGAGCATGAAAATCCCAAGCTTGCGCTGGATATAAGCAAGGATCTTCGCAGATACATCGAAAGAACCGCGCCGGATTTTGCGGCGGTGGATTTCTATATACCCGCGTCGTTTTCCTGCTACAAAACGATAGGCGAGCCGGGCAGCGACCCCTGCTTTTTCACGAACACGAAGCAGCTTCGGTCGTCGGAATTTTTCCGCAAAAACAAGGCGCAGCTTGTAAGGATACGCCCGCCGTTCGGCGAAAAATTGTGGAAGCCGCTTATCGAAAAATACGCGCAGGAGCTTCTTTCGCATATCCCGCATGACAGGATAATCCTGTTCAGATGCAGCTTCGGCACCTGCCGCGTAAGCGAGCGGGAGCTTCGCACCGTGCCCGCGCAGGATAAGCTGAACAAGCTTATGCGCGATATGGAGGACTATTTCATTTCCGTCGCGAACCCCGCAGTGGTCGATCTTTCGCAGTATTATTTCGGCGAGGGTGCGGAGTTGTCCTCGTTTGAAAAGGCGTATTATTCCGACGCATACCATGCCGCGGCGGAGATAATGTCCGGGGCGGGGCGGAGCTGTGTTTCCGTGCCGTCGGCGGAACTTTGGTTCGCGCGGGCGATGAAATATTACGACAGCATGACCGCGCGATCCTATCAGAGCAGACTGCTTGACATGGACAATGCCGCCGACAAGCTTGTTGCCTATACATCCGCTGAATTTGCCGCAGCGAACGGCAGCCGCATTATAAAGCTGAAGCAGGCGGGGAAGTCCGATCTTTCCTGCGTGGAGGAATTTTTCGCAGGGGACAGCGGCGCGGCGGAGCTTATCCGAGCGGCGAAAATAATCGAAGCGCTGCTTCGCGGCGACCTTAACAAATCGTATGATTTCTTCCTGCCCGCATTCCGCGGAAAGTTTGCGATAATCAGGACGATGGTGCGTCTGCTTTCGCAGGAAACGGGCTTATCCGTAAACGAAAACAGCGCGGAACTGGTGTTCCTGCTGCGCGGAAAAACTCAGATGAAGCGCTATGCCGCGGCAATAAAGCATAACACCATTGATATATGGGGCAGCAGCATTTCACGCGAATCCGTGAACAACAGCAAGAATGCATTTATCGGAAAGTTTATTTTCAAGCAGCCGCCCATACTTGCTTCCGAGCCGTCTGTGGATATGGATATTCCCGAGGACGATGTACTTTTCTGCGGCAGCGGCTGGCGCAGGAAGAATTTCATAGGCTCCGTATCCCGCAGCGGATTTGATGTTATCGAGGACAGCACATCCCGCTGGATAGTCGTGGATTTCTACGACCTTATATGCAGGACGGCTGAATACAACGGCGGCCTTTTCGGCATAGACGATTTTATATGCAGGACGGATTTCTACAAGCAGCTTCAGCCGCGTCCCAAGGAGTGCTACATCTTTGAAAAGCGCGATATGCGCTGCTGCTTCGAGGCGATAACCCGCTTTGCGGCGAAAATATCCGAAAAATACGGCACCAACATCATACTCATAAAGGCGGAGCCAAAGGACGCGTATATCACCCTTGACGACAGGAACCGCCCGCTTGAGGAGGACGGAATGTTTGAGATAAAGCGCAAGTTCATTTCTCTTTGCGAGGAGCGTTTCGCGGGGGTTACGGGGTGCTATGTTATCGACATTTCCAAGCACTTCTATGCTTCCGACAGCTTCCCGCTGGGCGGCGCGCATATCGTGCATTATGAGCAGGAATTCTACCGCACGGCGGGGGAATATATCACCGAGATAATGCAGGGCACGCAGCGCAGGGTGTTCAGCACCGTGGACGAAAACTACCTTCTGCTGAGAAACCTCAGATTACAGAGAGATTGATCCGAAAGGATATTTGCCATGCCTGAAAAGCACATTTTAAAAAGAGCGTCGGCACTGCTGTGCGCGCTCGTCATAGCGGCTGTTTCGGGCTGTAACGCGCAGGAGCGGCTGCCCGCCGCCGTATCCGTCCCATCGGGGACGCATACCGATATTTCCGAGGAAATATCGTCCGATACATACGAACCCGAGCCAGTTATTTCCTCGGAGGAAAGCGCCGAGTCATCCGAAACCTCCGTGGATTCGGAGCCGACGGAGGAAGCGGATGTTTCATCAGAGGAAGCAGAACCCTCGCAGGAAGCTTCTGCCCCTCCCGAAGAAATCGAAACTCCGCCCGAGCAGACAACGGCAACAACTACTACCACAACAACAGCTTCTACCACAGTCACGACCGCCGCATCCGCACCGCCCGCCGAGGTGGTCATACCCGATGTAAAGACGGTGAGCTCCCCAAGGGTCGACATCGCTTCATCCGACAGCGGCGTGATAGACTGGTCGAATGCTTCGCTGGGGTATATTTCGGCGGCGTACACAGGGTCGAGCACAGGCGCGAAGCTTCGCATTATTTGCGGGGACATGACCTACGACCACGACCTTACCCTTGACGGCGCGGACTGCTATTTCCCGCTGTCATGCGGCAGCGGCACATATTCCGTGATACTTTATGAAAAGCTGAGCGGCACGAAATATTCCCGCGCCGTCGAAGCGGAGTTCACCGCGAAAATCTCCGACGAGATAGGGATGTTCCTTTACCCGAACGATTATGTGATGTTCACGAAGAAGTCCGCCTGCGTGAAAAAGGCGGCGGAGCTATGCGCGGGCAAGGACGATGTTATCGAAAAGACCGCAGCGGTGTTCGGCTGGATAACGGAGAATGTCACCTACGACTATGACCTCGCCGCGACGGTGCAGAGCGGGTACCTCCCTGACCCCGACAGCGTGCTTTCCCGCCGAAAGGGAATATGCTTCGATTATGCGTCGCTTGTTGCCGCAATGCTGCGGTCGCAGGGGATACCCACGCGGCTTGTGGTCGGCTACGCATCTCCGAACATCTACCACGCATGGAACGAGGTCTACACGGCGGAAACCGGCTGGATAACCCCGCAGCTTCTGCTGTCGTCCAAGGGCTACAACATTGTTGACGCAACGTTTTACGCCAGCGCTTCCGACAAATCCGCGATATCTGTGTACATCTCCAACGGCGCGAACTATTCCGCCATATATTATTACTGACAGAAGGGCATGAAATATATGAAACTTAAACGACTGACCCCCGATGAAACGGCATATTTCTGCGAACAGCTCGCGCTCATGCTTAACTCGGGCATGAACCTCGGCGATGGTATCGGCATTCTCGGCGAGGACATCGGCGATGAAAGAATACAGGCGGTCTGCGGGATGATATCCCGTTCGCTTAACAGCGGCGAAACGCTGGCGCAGGCGATGGAAAGCACGGGGGTATTCCCTGAATACGCGGTGAAGATGGTGGAAATAGGCGCTGTCACGGGGCGGCTGGAGAATGTCCTCAGCGGCCTTTCCGACTACTACGAGGACCGCGCGGAGCTTACCCGCTCGGTAAGGACGGCGGTGCTGCACCCGCTTATGCTTTTGGTTATGATGACGGCGGTTATGATAGTGCTGATGGTGCTTGTCATACCGATGTTCGGCGATATCTTTTCGCAGTTTGACGGCACGATAAACGAGGCTGTAAGAAGTACCATCGACTTTGCATACGGGCTTGGCACGGTGATACTTGTCGTTCTGCTGGTGGTAATTGCGCTGATGGCGGCGGTGGCGGTGATGTCGAATATTCCCGCCGCGCGGGACGCACTGAGCAGATTTGCGGCGGTTTTCCCGCCTACATCCGGCATTGCATGGAAGGTAGGAGTTTCAAAGGTTTCTTCGGCGCTGAGCCTTATGATAAGCGCGGGCATATCTTCTGATGAAGCCGTTGAGAACGCCATCGGGCTTGTAAACAGCAGAAAGCTCCGCACAAAGCTGGAGCAGTGCCGCAGAGATCTTCTTGACGGCATGAATTTCGCGGAAGCGATATCCCGCGCGGAGATATTCCCGCCGATATATTCGCATTCGCTGAAAATCGCATACACTTCAGGCTCGTTTGAAAGAGCATGGAAAAAGCTCTCCGAAAGGAGCGGCGCGGCGGCGGAG
>CAVIFG010000015.1:0-1580 GCA_963641955.1 Escherichia coli | reverse complement strand
GCCGTAACGAGCGGCGGGGCGGCGGAGCGTTCTGTTTCGGGCGTGATCGCGGTGATAGAGCCCGTGATAATCATTATACTTACGGCGGTCATCGGCGCGATACTGCTTACGGTAATGATACCGCTGATGAATATTATGTCGGTGCTCGGCTGAGGAGATTTGCGGATGAAACGGTCTTTATTCAGGCGCAGCCTGCCGTATGCTATTCCCGCGGCGGTGTTTGCCGCGGCGATAGTGTGGCTTGCGGCGGCGGTGGGAAATGCGGGCGCTGCCACCGAAAAGGAAGCATTGCTTTCCGTAAGGAAAAGCGTCGAAAAGGGGATAACCATGTGCTACGCCATCGAGGGCGCATACCCCGACAGCATAGAATATCTCACCGAAAACTACGGCGTATACTACGACGCCGAAAAATACACCGTTCATTACGAATGCTTCGCGGATAACGTCCGTCCGAGCGTAACGGTCGTGGAAAGGGCGGGGTGAGATGAAAAATTACAAGGTAAAGGAACGCGCAGATTCCGCGAATGCGGCGGGAAGTATGCTGCTTTTCGTGCTGTTTGCGGTTTGCACGCTTATGATGATCGTTACCGCCGCAGGCACATACACAAGGATAAGCGGCGATTTCGACGGGATTTTCGGCGGCTCTGCGGCGCTCAGGTATGTTTCAAACAAGATACGCTCCGCCGACCGCACCGAGATCATAGGCGGCGGAAACGGCATTGCCGCAGAGAGCGGCGGCGTTATGAGCGTTATTTATTTCGACGACGGTGAGCTGTACGAGCGCACCGCCGCCGCGGGAGAGCGTCCCGAGATGAGTGGCGGCGAGCCTATTTTCTCCCTCGACAGCATGGAAATAAGTGACGAAGGCGGCTTGTACCGCATAACAGTATCGCTGAACGGAGAGGATTATTCCGTTCTCGTCAGGGAAGGGTGATACATCTGAAAATAAAAGTCAACACGGGCGGAAAGCAGACGATGAACCTGTTTTTCGTTGAGCTGATAATATCCCTGCTGTTTTTCAGCTTCTCGGGGGCTGTGGTGCTTCGGGTGTTCGCTTATGCGGACAGCAAGGCGCGGCTCGGGCAGGCGCTGGAGAATGCTTCGCTGTGCGCGCAGTCGGCGGCGGAGGCGTATTCGATAAGCGGCAGCAGGAGCGAGGCGTTTTCGGCGGTGTTCGGTGACAGTACATCCGATTATCCCGAGAGCGGCGTTATCATGCTCGATAGCGGGTGCAGACCCTCCGAAAGCGGCAGCGTGGAACTTGTATATTCGGAGGAGATAACCGAATATAATGCAGGAGAACTGCGCGTGCTTTCTCTTTCGTTCAGGTCGGCGGGGGAGGAAATTTACGAGCTGGAATGCTCGGCGTATACCCCCGCGGGAGGTGCCGATGATGAGTAAAAAAGACGGCATACGCGTGCGCGGCGCGGGGATAGGCTATGTTTCCGTGATGATAATTTTCGCAATGGTGTGTCTTGCGGTGTTCGCGGTGATGAGCATACGCGCGGCGCAGTCAGGCGAAGCTGTGAATATGCGCGCGGGCGAATACACGAAGCAGTATTATCAGGCTGAACTTAAAC
>CAVIFG010000014.1:10049-17599 GCA_963641955.1 Escherichia coli | reverse complement strand
AACTCTTGTTTTCCCCCACACCCCTTTAGCGCTTTTGAAGCCGTAAAACCGCACTGCGTGCGGAGTGGCGGGGAGATCTCCCCACTGGGGAGGTGTCAACGCAAGTTGACAGAGGGGCTGACCGACAGACCTCTGCCCCCACACCCCCGCTTCCTTTTGTGTCAAAAGGAAGCGAAAACCAATACGCTACGCGGAAATTTTAAATATTTTTCGACAAGCTAAAACCGCCGAGTTTCACCTCGGCGGTCTGCTGTTTATTCAGTAATAATTATGCACGCATCTTTGCGCCGAGCTTTTCATCAAGCAGGGCGACGATCTTCGCCATTTCCTCGTCGGCGGAAGCGTCGGTGACATTTGCCGTGCTGTCCGCGAAGATGATGGAGAAAGTAAGGCTCTTCTTGCCGAAACCAAGCTTCTCGCTCTCATAGTGGTCGATGAAGCGGATGTCGGAAGCAAGCGCGCTCGCCTCGCGGATTACATCCATGACCTCAACGCACATGGTACTTTTCGGTGTTATGAGCGACAGGTCACGGGATACGGTCGCAAGACCGCTCTCGGGAACATACTTTATCTCGGGCTTGAACATTCCGTTGAGTGCGGAATAATCCAGCTCTGCGATGATGATGTTGAGATCCACCTTCTTGCCGTCGGCAATGTTCAGCTTCTCGATAACTTCGTATCGTACCTTGCCCATGTGGCCTATCTTAACGCCGTCGCAATAAATATCAGCGGTAATGCCGGGGTGCAGGTAGGATACGTTTCCTCTTTCGAAGCGGAATGTAAGTCCGTTTGCCGCCGCAAAGCCTTCAATGGCTTCCTTTACGGTGAAGAATGTTTCGCCCGCGCCGTAAGCGCCAAGGCAGAGTATCTTGCGCTCCTCGGGGGCTTCGGTAAGGGGCAGGCTCTTCGGGATGTATACGTTAGCTATCTCGAAGAAACGTCCCTCGTTGTGGTCGGTCTTTACGTTCTCTGCAATTACGTTTATCATGCAGGGAGCCATGCTGGTGCGCATGATGGAGAGGTTCTCGGTGATGGGATTGATAAGCTCCACGGCCTTGTTCTCCTCTGCGTCCTCGGGGAGCATGAGCAGTGCAAGCTCTCTGCGGGAATACATCGCCAGCGTCTGAACTTCGTAGTAGCCCTGCGTGCAGAGGTAGCGCTTGTTCTGAAGCTCCTTGTTCTGTATGAAGCTGAGACCGCCGTTAGTTACCTGCGCGCTGTCAAGGAACGTCGGGATAACATGGCTGTAGCCGTACTCGCGGATAACTTCCTCCGCGATATCCTGATAGGTTTCAACATCCTCGCGGTATCTCGGAACGGTGAGGGTGAGGACGCCGTTTTTCTCCTCTACGCCGAAATTCAGCGACTTTAGTATCTTTACTATCTCTTCATCGGGAACGACAATGCCGAGCACTGCGTTTACCTTGGCAATATCCGCAGTGATGACCCTGTTCTCGGTGGAAGCGCCTGCGGTAACATCGAAATGCGTGCCGCTTATCTTTGCGATACCCATTGTCTGCACAAGGTTCAGCGCACGCGCCATGCCGAGTTCAGTGCTGTATTCATCGGTGCCCTTTTCGAAGCGGGCAGCGGCGTCGGTGTGGATACCGAGAGCGCGGGCGGTCTTACGAACGCTGTCGCGTCTGAACTTTGCGGATTCGAGCAGTATCTCGGAGGTGGTGTTCTCTATCTCGCTGTTGAGTCCGCCCATGATGCCCGCAAGACCTACGCCCTTGTTCTTATCGCAGATGAGCAGGTTGTCGTGGGTGAGGGTGTGCTCCTTTTCGTCGAGAGTTACCATCTTCTCGCCGTCCGCCGCGCGGCGCACGATTATTGCGGGGCCCTCCAGTGTGGAGAGGTCGTATGCGTGCATGGGCTGTCCGATCTCAAGCAGGACGTAGTTGGTAACATCAACGATTGCGTCGATGGCGCCGAAACCGCATACGGAAAGGCGGCGTTTCATCCACAGCGGGGATTCGAAATGCTTTACGTCATAGATATAATGACCGAGATAGCGCGGGCAGATATCCTTTGCGAGAACATCAACGGTGATGTCGCCGCGGGAGGTATTGTCACAGGTGTAGGATGTGTCGGGAGCCTTTAGGGGCTTGTGCAGGAATGCTGCGACCTCGCGGGCGATACCGAGCACGGACTGGCAATCGGGGCGGTTTGCGGTGATGGAGATATCGAAAACATAATCATCCAGACCCAGCGCTTCAACGATGTCTGTGCCTACCTTGAAATCATCTGGAAGTATCAGAATGCCGTCAACATCCGCGCCGGGCATCCAGTTGTCGTCTATGCCAAGCTCTCCGCCGGAGCACAGCATACCGTAGGACATCATGCCCGCCATCTTTCTGGGAGCTATCTCAATGCCGCCGGGAAGCTTTGCGCCGACAAGCGCCGCAGGAACCTTTGCCCCCGCGAAAACATTGTCCGCGCCGGTGAGAATTATCACATCCTCGCCCGTGCCGACGTCCATCGTGCAGATGTGCAGATGTGTGCCCTCGTACTTTTCGATGGCCTTTACCTGACCTACAACTACCTTTTCGATGTCCTTGCCGAGATAGATGGTTTCCTCTACCTCAAAGCCCGAGCCGAAAAGCTTGTCAACAAGCACGGACGGCGCGACATCTATATCAACATAATCCTTTAACCAGCTATATAAAATTTTCATGCCGCTCTCCTCCTTATGCCTTGAACTGCTTGAGGAAGTCTATGTTATTCTCAAACAGCATACCCATGTGGCCTATACCGTATTTCAGCATTGCGATACGCTCTATGCCGATACCGAACGCTATACCCGAATATTCCTCGGGATCAACGCCGCAGTTCTCAAGCACCTTGTTGTTTACAACGCCGCCGCCGAGAACCTCGATCCAGCCCGTGCCCTTGCAGAGCGGGCAGCCCTTGCCGCCGCACTCGAAGCAGCTTACGTCGACCTCGACGCTCGGCTCCGTGAACGGGAAGTAGGACGGACGCAGACGCGTCTTTGCATTGTCGGAGAATATCGCCTTTACGAACTTATCCAGCATACCCTGAAGGTCGCAGAGGGTTATTCCCTTGTCGACAACAAGACCCTCCATCTGACTGAACATCGGGGAATGCGTTGCGTCGCTGTCGGAGCGGAAAACCTTACCGGGAACCAGCACCTTGATGGGGGGCTTTTCCCTGTCCATGGTGCGTATCTGTCCGGGGGAAGTGTGTGTGCGGAGCAGCAGCTCGTCCGTCAGCCAGAATGTATCCTGCATATCGCGGGAGGGGTGATCCTTAAGTACGTTAAGGCGGGTAAAGTTGTGGTCGTCGTCCTCGATCTCGGGACCCTCGTAAACCTCAAAGCCCATGCCTGCGAAAACGTCTATCATTTCCTGCTTGATAAGGGTTATGGGGTGAAGATTACCGGGTGCGCGGCGGAGTGCAGGCATGGTAACATCCACGGTTTCGCGCTCGTAGCGCAGCTCAAGCTCCTTTTCCTTTATCTCTGCGAGCTTGTTCTGATACATCTCCTGCGCCCATACGCGCACATCGTTCACAGCCTTGCCGAAGAGCGGCTTTTCCTCGGGGGGAACGCTCTTCATCTCCTTCATCAATCCCGAAATAACGCCTGTTTTTCCGAGATACTTCTGCCAGAAATCCGAAAGCTGGCTGCTGTCGGCAACGTCGCCGATGGTTTGCCTGAACTGCTCTTTGATCTCGCTGAAATCCTTCATAATCTCTCTCCTTTAAAATAATAAAAGCCTCGTCCATACGGGACGAAGCTTGTCGTGGTACCACCCTTGTTCGGGGACGGCGTCCCCCTCATGCTCACTTTAATGCAGTGACTACATCCTGCTTATTTATTCGCAGGCGACTCCCATGCTGAAATTCATGCCGACGAACGGTATGACGCTCACAGCCGATGACGTCATTTCTCTGAAACCGCTGCTTCGACAGCACTACTTACACATATTCACAGTCTTTAACATATTACAATAGCAATTATAGCACCTTTTTTCGCGCTTGTCAAGCCCTGCCGAAAAAATCACCGAACCGTCCGCCAGAGCAGCCTTGTCCCCTCGAAAACAGGCTCCATCTCCCCGCGGGAGCAAAGCCACGACAGATACGACCGCGTGGTATGACCTATCAGCGCATACTGCATAAGATACAGCCTTATCCCGAATTCCGCGAAGAGTTTTTCGAGCAGATCGTCGATAGTCAAACCGTCCGCGCAGAATTTCTTTATTACTTCCGCCACCTCGAATATATTCGCGGAGTTTGCGCGGGCAAGCTCCGTCACGCTTTCCATTGGCTCACAGTGCGCGGGAATAAACAGCCTGCCCTCCAGCGTTTCGAGCTTTTTCAGCGACTCAAGGTGCGTTGCTATGTCGTACAGAAATGCGATTTTGTACTTTGAAAGAGTTTCCGTGCTGACTACGGCGTCCGCGATGAACCACACGCCGTCGGACGTTTTCACCGCCACCTGCTCGAAATCATGCCCGTCAAGGTGGGTAAAGCTTAACCCCTGCGGCAGCACGTCCTCCGTCAGCTTTTCACACTCGCAGGCTGGGGACATGGTGAATTTTGAGCACATATCTTTCAGCGGAAATCCGCCGAAAAGATTTACAGGCTCCAGTATCGGGTTTTCAATTATCGCCGCGCCCGTGCCCGCCGCGTAGACCGTGCAGCCCGTGCGCTGCCGCAGTAGTGCCGCTCCGCCCGCGTGGTCCGCGTGGGAGTGCGTGCAGATCACCTTTTCAAGCGTCCAGCCCTGCTCTTCGATGTGCTTCAGCGCTTTCTTGGCGGCGTCCTTGTCGCTGCCGCTGTCTATCATGCAGATCTTTCCGCCGTATTCATACAGACCCACGTTTGCAGGGCTGTCGATATAATAGGTGTGCTCTCCCACCTTGTTCAGACTGTACAATCAACTCATTCCTTTACAAAAAAACTGAAATAATTGTACCACAAAATGCACGAAAAATCAAGCCTGCTTTACTTCGTTGACAAGCTCTCTCCCAGCAAAGAAATCGTCGATGTTGGAAAGCGTCACCTCCGCGATATTGCGCAGCGCCTCTTCCGTCAGAAACGCCTGATGGGAGGTTATTACCACGTTAGGCCGCGAAACCAGCAGCGACAGCACCTCGTCCGTGATTATCCGCCCGGAATTATCCTCGAAAAACAGCCCGCTCTCCTCCTCGTAGACATCAAGAGCCGCGCCGCCTATGCGCTTTTCGTTGAGTGCTTTCAGCAGCGCTTCGCTGTCGATAAGCTGCCCGCGGGATGTGTTTATGATGAGCGCGCTGCTTTTCATAAGGGATATCGCGCGGTCGTCGATGATATATTTCGTGCTTTCTGTCAGCGGGCAGTGCAGCGAGATTATGTCCGCCTGCGAGAAAAGCTCGTCCGCGGTAACATAATCTATATCGGTATTTTTGGCGGGATACGGGTCGTATGCCACCACTTTCATGCCAAATCCGCGGCAGATGTCGATAAACACCCTGCCTATCCGCCCCGTGCCGATGACCCCCGCTGTCTTTCCGTAAAGGTCGAACCCCGTAAGCCCCACCAGCGAGAAATTGAAGTCCCTTGTGCGGATATACGCCTTGTGTATTTTTCTGTTAAGGCAGAGGATAAGCCCCATCGTGTGTTCCGCAACGGCGTGGGGAGAGTACGCGGGCACCCTAACGACACGTATTTTTCCCGCGGCGGCATTCACCGCGACATTGTTAACGCCCGCGCAGCGCATTGCAACGAGCTTTATTCCCTGCTCCGCGAGAAGTTCCATCGTGCGCTCGCCGACATCGTCATTCACAAACGCGCAGACCACCGCGCAGCCCTCCGCAAGCCTGACCGATTCTGGGCGCAGCCGCCCCTCGAAATATTCTATTTCGTACCTGCCGTTGTTCATTTTGTCGAACCATTCTCTGTCGTATGGCTTTGTATCAAAAAAAGCGATCTTCTCCATAATATTCCCCCATAAAAATTTAAGGGCAGCGTTACACTGCCCTCTTATTATGTGAGAAAACTGCTTTGTTATGCGGCTTATTTAAGTTCCACAACGGTAACGCCCGCTTCGCCCTCGCCGTATGCGCCAAGGCGGTAACTCTTGACGGACGGGTTGGTCTTTAAGCACTGATGAACAGCCGCACGAAGCGCGCCCGTACCCTTGCCGTGGATTATCGTTATCTGCGAAAGCCCCGCAAGCTGCGCGCCGTCGATGAAGCGCTCCACCTCGAGCACGCCCTCGTCGCTCATCATTCCGCGGATATCCAGCTCCATGCCGCCGCGGCGGTTCATGTTGGATGTTACCTGCTTCTTAACGCTGCCGCCGGTTTTCGGGGTGGACTGCTTTTTCTTGTTTTCGATAAGCCGCAGATTTTTGACGGTGGTCTTTACCCTCATCATGCCGACCTGCACATAGCACACGCCCGACATATTCGGCGCGGTTAGCAGGCTGCCCTCGCGTCCCGTGTCCGCAAGCTTTACGGTATCCCCTGCCTTTAACGGCCGCGGCAGGACATAGTTTTCTTCGTGGCGGGCAACAACTGGGTTGGCTTCGTCGTGCATTTTGTTGAGAGTGCTGTTGACCCTAGATTTCGCGTCCGAAAGGCCCTTGCGCAGCGCTTCCTTGTCCTTTGTCTTTTTGAGCTCCTCAAGCTCGTTAAGAAGCAGGTCGGAACGGGCGCGGGTTTCGGAAATAATACTCATGGCGCGCTGACGTGCGGTTTCGAGTTCCTTTTCTTTCTGCGCTTCAAGCTCGGCAAGCTTCTGCTTCAGCTCGTTTTCGTTCATCTTCGCGTTGCGCTCCGCGACTGCGATGCTTTCACGAAGCTGCTCAAGTTCCTTGCGGGAGCTTTCAAGCTGATCGATCACCTGCTCAAAGCGGCGGTTTTCCGTGCTTACGAGGTTTTCCGCGCGGCTGATGACATAGTCGGGCATACCAAGCTTTGAAGATATCGCGAATGCGTTGGATTTTCCGGGCACGCCAACGATAAGGCGGTATGTGGGCTTCAGCGTTTCGACGTCAAATTCGCAGCTTGCGTTTTCGACGCCCTCGGTTTCCAGCGCGAAGATCTTTACCTCCTGATAATGCGTGGTGGCGAGCACCTTTGCATGGTAATTGCGGAATTCCGTAAGGATGGACACCGCCAGCGCCGCGCCCTCGACAGGGTCGGTGCCGCTTCCAAGCTCATCTATCAGCACAAGGGAGTTTTCGTCCGCCATGCCGAGTATCCTTACTACATTCGTCATGTGCGAGGAGAATGTAGACAAACTCTGCTCGATGCTCTGCTCGTCGCCAATGTCAACATAAATACCATCAAACGCGCCTATAACGCTGCCGTCCCCCGCGGGTATCATCAATCCGCACATGGTCATCAGAGTCAGCAGACCGACAGTCTTTATCGCTACGGTCTTACCGCCTGTGTTGGGACCCGTGATGATAAGGCAGTCATACTTATCGCCTATTTCAACGGAAATGGGCACCACCTTGTCGGGGTCGATGAGCGGGTGGCGGGCATTCATGAGCACCGCTTTCGGCTCGCCTGTTACTGTGGGAGTAACCGCCCGCATTT
>CAVIFG010000014.1:0-10039 GCA_963641955.1 Escherichia coli | reverse complement strand
GATTTGCCTTTGCAAAATAAAGTTCCAGTATCTCCGCCGCGCGGAAGCTTGCCGCGATGGAATCGGCGTTTATGCCTATCTGCTCGGAAAGCTCGCGGGTTATGCGCTCTATCTCCGCCTGCTCGCGGGCTTTCAGCACGCGTATCTCGTTATTCGCCTCGACAACGCTCATCGGCTCGATGAAGAATGTCTGCCCTGTTGCGGAGGTGTCATGCACAAGGCCGGGCACATCGTTTTTGTGCTCGCTCTTTACGGGGACAACATATCGCCCGTCGCGCATGGTAACGATGTTTTCCTGCAAAAACTTCTGCGTGTTCTTGTTTTTCAGCATTCCGTCGAGCTGCTCGCGGATATGCTGACCCTGACGGGTTATCCTCTTGCGGATGGAAGCAAGCTCGGGGCTGGCGGCGTCGGACATCTCCTCCTCAGAAATAATGCTCTCGGAAATGCGCTGCTCAAGCTGCCGCTGCGGACATAATTCCGCGAAATATTCATCAAGGCTGTTTTCTATATTTGAGCACTGCGCGTACCAGTCGCACAGCATTCCCGTTTCACGGAGGATATCCGCAACGTCCAGCAGCTCGCGAAAGCTCAGCATACTTCCCGTCTTGCTGCGCTTCAGGCTGCCTGAGATGTCCTTTATCCTGCGAAATCTCGGGGTGCCGAATTTCGCCGACAGGGTGAATGCGTCGTCGGTCTTTTTAAGCTCGGCGCGTATCGTTTCCGCGTCGGTTATCGGCTCCAGCGCCAGCGCCTTGTCGCGGCAGGTGTCGCTGTATGTCTGCTCTGCGAGCAGCTCAAGTATCTTATCAAGTTCGAGTTTTTTATAATATTTATTCATAGCTGTTACCTTTTATTTATATTCTTTCAGCCGCGGAAGCCGTTTATACTTTCCGCAGGATATGCACTCGGATACCCTCCTCGGATTGATATATCCGCAGCCCTCACAGCACCACTGCTTTTCGTCCGCAAGGCCGCCGCGCTGCTTTGCGCGGAATATTCTCGCGCGCCTGCTAGCCCGCAGCGCGTCGCCGCCAAGCGCTTTATTCAGCCGTGACATCTCCGACCATGCATACATGAACATGACAAAGCACGGGACATTCAGCGTTACTATTATTGTCTGACAATGATTTATCGAAAATTCCATAAGGGCGCCGAGTCCCTTTTTTCCGAGAAAATACGCAATGCACTTTGCAAGGTGTATCATGGTTATTCCGCCTTCGAGCGTCGCCACTAGTATCCCAGCCGTGCCGCTGACAAACCCGAGGAATTTTCCCGCGCTGTCGGAGCTGTTGTTCTGATATGTCACAGTGGTGCTTTCAGCTATGGACTTTGAAAGCCACGCATAGTTCCATATGCTGTAATAATATTTTACCTGCTCCTGCCCGCTCGGGGACATATCCTTTACAAATTCCTGCACGTCGTCATATTCAAGCGCCTTTTCGTAAAGCCGCGCAATACGAAGTTGTTCCTCCGTCGGGGTAAAATCATACGATATTTCCTCGATGGTGGTCTGTTTCTCCGTCGGTAAATACACCGCCCTGAACAGCACAATAAACGCCGTTATGCAATATATCAGATGGATAACACACGCAATTGTAACAAGCACCGCCATGGAACGCGGCGTGTTTTTCGTGCGCTCGTCGAGGTTTTGGTCGGCATTCAGCCGCTCGGCGAGCGGTATGGGCGTGGTTTTCTGCCCGCAGGACGGGCATATCCCGTTAAAATCATCTTCAAGGGGTTCAAGGCAGAGGTTGCAGAAATATGCGTCAAGATAGTTGTTAGTCATAATACCGCCTCACAGTGGCTGTTCATCGTTCCTTACAAATGATTTGTAGTAATCCAGAGCGGAAAAGCTGCGCTCTGTCCTCCGAAGAAAATACCGCTCTGTTATGCGGGAAAGCCTGCGCTCGGCGACCCTGCTCAAATTTATTCTGAAGCAGCGATCCAGCGGGGCATACACTATGTTTCTCATGGCGGAGAGCGTTTCTGCGGAAAGCTTTTCGCACTCGCCGTCATATTCGCGGTTGAAGCACTCCGAGCAGACCAGCTCCCCCCTGTCTGGGAGGAAGAACATACTGCCGCCGTCTTTTGGCTCATAACACCCGCAGTTGAAGCAGGCGGTCAAATCGGGACGATATCCGAGTATTGAGGAATACCGCAGCTCAAACGCCGAGCGCACCGTTTCGCAGGTTCTCGCGGGGTTATCGTCGGCACGCTCCGCCGCACCAAGCAGCTCAAACAACGCTATCGCGAAAAACCTCACGATACTGTCTGTGCCCTGCACGGAGGTATTCTGCCGCTGCTCCGAGGTGGTGCAGAATTTCACCGCCTGCGCAAAGTACGACGCCAGCGCAAGCTTCACGATGTCCTCGCCGATGGCGTGGAAGCTGTATTTCGGCTTCGCGCTGTTGACGGTGTAGCGCAGCTTGTTCTTGCTCAGGCAGAATGTCGAATACGCAAAAAGCGACGCGGAGGAAAGCAGGGAGCTGTTTATTTTCTTTGCGCCGTGGGCGGTGGCTTCAATAATGCCGCGCTCGTCGGTGAGGATGTCGATAAAGCAGCTGTTTTCGCCTATTTCCCGCCGCCCGACGACTATGCCGTCATAGGTATGCAGCAACGCGCTCCCTCCTGTCGTTATTGAATCATATGCTGTGTTCCGCAATTATTGCAATTTGGAACAGGAATATTCATCCCAACCTCATATACAAAAGCGGATACGGGTTTCCCTGTTCGTCGAGTTCGGTTCTTTTATATGCCCTAAATCCCATGTGTTCGTAAAAACCGACCGCCTGCGGATTCTGCTCGTTTACGGTGACATCTTGTATTTTGTAATTCTGTATCCCGTATTCGACCAGCCGGCGCCCCAGACCCGCGCCGCGTTCATTCGGCAGGAGAAAGAGCATTTCCAGCCGATGGTTTTCCACTCCCATAAAAGCGGCGAGGTCATCCGAATTTCTCTCGGCAACAACAAGATGAGCCACCCCGTTCAATGCCTGCGGAACATACTCTTTAATTTTGTTTATCTCCGCTTCTGACAGGAACAGGTGCGTCGCCCTGACGGATTTTTCCCAAACCGTTATAAGGCGCTCTATTTTTAACGGATCTCTTTCCTGAAGCTCATAAATTCTCACAGCATATTCTCCGAATTCCGATTTTGCGTCAGTATATCTGCCCGACAATCATAAACCCGTCATGCAAAACAACGAATTATTTCTTAAAGAAATGGAAATCGCAGCAGTCCCCGCCGTAGCCCAAGGTCTTTGTTCGGGTAAAACCTATTTTTTTCAGCCCACCGTATGTAACATCATCCACATCGCAAAACAGGCGGCACAGCTCCGCACAGCCGTTTTCTACGCAGGCAGTGTGCCAAAGGCACTTCGTAATGGTGACATCATAGTAATCCTTGCCGTGAACCTGCTCGCTTACCTGCAGATCGGTCGTGCGCATGATCTTTAGGAATACATTGCTGTAGATCGAATAAAATCCCGGCACGATCTCCATTTTCGCTGTGGAGGAATGCTTTTTCGCCGCGACTTTGTCGATCATATATTTCCGCATATGCTCCTGCACGCTCTCTTCGGAAAGGCCTTCGTTTAACATCGTCTTATACAGCGCTATGCGGGGAAGAATGGTCTGGACAAGCGTTTTCATCTGGTTCTCCGACTTGCCTTTTGTGTTTTCAATAAGCGTGCCGAGCGCTTTTTCCTGCTTGTCAAACAACGCCTGAGCCTTGTCTTTTCCGAATTCCTCGTCTAAAAATTCTTTTATCAGTTTCTGCTGTTTTATATTCATTGTATAGCACCTCGTTAAAATTTATTTTTCATCCCGCGCCGCATTCCGCCGTACAATTCCCCGCGCAAAAAAGGCACACCAAAAAGGCGTGCCCCAAGCTTTCGGAAAACAGAATCAGCCTTAGCTGCGGACGTACTCGCGCCAGTCGAGGTCGCCGCGCTCAAGAGCATGGATAAGAGCCTCGGCGGTTGCGATGTTCGTTGCAACGGGAATGTTATGTACATCGCAAAGACGCAGCAGGTTGATGTCATTCGGCTCATGCGACTTCGCGTTGAGCGGGTCGCGGAAGAACAGAAGCAGGTCGATCTCGTTGCAGCTTATGCTGGAAGCAAGCTGCTGGTCGCCGCCCTGCGAGCCGCTTAAAAATCTCTGAATGTGCAGGCCTGTCGCCTCTGAAACGAGCTTTCCGGTCGTGCCCGTGGCACAGATATTGTGACGGCTCAGAATGCCGCAGTATGCGATGCAGAACTGAACCATAAGTTCCTTTTTGGAGTCGTGCGCTATAAGAGCAATGTTCATTTTGGCTTCCCCCCTATTACACTTTCTGAAAATGTCAGTCGATCTTGATCGTCAGCGGAACGTCCTCTCCGAGAAGGCGTCTTGCTATCGCGGCATAAGCCTTCGCGCCGCCGCAGTTCGGAGGAAGCGGCTCGCCCTTGGCGCCGCAGATCTTGATGTTCTGATCCTCGGGAACCACGCCGATAAGCGGGATTCCGACGCTGTCCATAACTTCGTCGAGGTCGAACAGGATGTCCTCCTCCTTGAAGTTGGGGCTGACCTTGTTGATTATCAGGCGCTGATTGGTGCAGTTTTTAACATACAGGAAGTCCGAAAGTATCGCACCGTCGCGCACGCAGACAGTATCGGGAGTTGTTACCATAAGTATCAGCTCCGCAGCCTTGATAACGCTGAACACAGAGCTGCCGACGCCCGCGGTGTCGATGATTATGTAATCAAAGTGCTTGCGCATTTCCTCGCAGACACCCATGATCTTTTCGGGGTTGATATCCATAAAGGGGTTTCTTGTGGCGCAGACAAGATACAGGTTGTCGACCCTGTCGACCTTTGTCGTAGCGGTGAGGATGTCTATTTTACCCTCGAGATATTCGCCGATATCGTGTTTAACTTTATCCTTAATGCCGAGCATTATATCAAGGCAGCGCAGACCGAAGTCCAGCTCCACCACCAGTGTTTTCTTTCCGAGCGCGGCCAGTCCCGACGCAAGGTTGGCAGATGTAGTGGATTTACCCGTACCGCCCTTACCTGCGGTTACCGCAATGATCTGTGACATAATAATTCCCCTCTCTGATGCTGCGGCGCAGCACTCATACAGCATGGACCCGACTGTGACAACACTATCGGATATTACTATGCTATTATTTTATCACAAATGCAAAAGAAATTAAAGTGTTTTTTTTGATATAACAAATTTTTGTGAAAAAACAGTAATTTTTCGCCGATTTTTTGTGCAGTTTGACGCAAATTTCTGACAATATTTTGTTACAGGCCGTACATTGCGTTTCCGTCCTCGTCATAGCTTGGGTTGAATTCTCCAGTGGCATACGCGCGGCAGATATTCGCGGCGATGTGTCGGCTGAACTCTGCTTTTTCCATCAGAACGCCGAACGCTATCTGCGGGTCGTCCGCGGGGTAGAAGCCGATTACCGCGGAATTATAGACCGTTTCGCTGGTCTGCGGCGTGCCGGTTTTGGTGGCGACATTTTCCTTGCCGATGCCGACGTAATCGTAAATATTCACCCAGCTGCTTCCGATAAGGAAGTTGGCGTTGCCGCTTACTCTCTTCATGCCCTCGGTGACGGTATCAAAAATATCCTCCATGCCCTCGGACATATCATAGGCGACCACGGGTTCCTTTTCGTAAACAAGCTCCGTGAAATCATAGTTGTACACTGCCTTGACGATATGCGGCTCGTAGCGCACGCCCTTGTTTGCAATGGTCATTGCCTGCACCGCAAGATGAAGCGGAGTGAGCGCGGTTTCCATCTGGCCGATGCCCGCCTGAATTACGTTGCCCTCGTTCCATTCCAGCCCGAGCTTATCGTACAGTTCCAGCGAGGTCATCTGCCCCGTTGCCATGCTGAGTTCAAAGCCAAGATCCTGCCCGACGCCGAAACGCGCCGCCCATGAAGCAAGTGTGGATATACCCAGTCTGCGCGCGGTTTCATAGAAAAATACGTTGCAGGAAACCTTCAGCGCGTCCTTGACGGTGATGGGGCCGTGGTATCCCGTACACTTCGGCGACCATCCCTTATAATAAGTATATACCTGATTGCAAGTTATGGTGGAATCCGCCGTGATAACTCCCTCGGCAAGACCCGCAGTCGCGGTGATGGTCTTGAATGTAGAGCCGGGACGATAGGTGCCGTCCAGCGCACGGTTGAACACGGGGGAATAATCGCGGTTCAATACCTCGGAATAATTGTTGATATAGTCATTGATGTCATACCCCGGCAGGCTCACCATCGCGAGCACTCCGCCGGTTTTTACGTCCAGCACGACCGCTGCGCCCGCATAGCATTCCGTACCTCTGTGCTTTGCGTCGTGCGCGGTGGTGTAGTGCGGCGAATGCAGGAAGTCCATGTGATACTGCACGATGTCCTGCACCTGCTGCTGGAACTTGCTGTCGATGGTGAGCATTACGGAATTGCCCGCCTGCGGCTCTGTTGTAACTTCGTCAGAGAGTTCCTCGCCGTCGTTGCTGCGGGTTATCGTGCGGACGCCGCGGGTGCCGCGCAGTTCGTTCTCCAGCGCCTGCTCCACGCCCGAAAGACCGATTATGTCGTTCAGCGTGTAGCCGCTGTCCTTTAACTGCTGATATTTCTCCGCAGAGATAGAGCCGACTGTTCCGCGGATGTGCGGGGCAAGCTCGCCGTTAAGGTACTCGCGCTCCCAGCTTTCGGTGATATCCACGCCGCTCAGCAGCGGGCTGAGTTCCTTCAGTTCCATAACGGTGTCCTCGCCGATGTCGGAGGCGAGCACATATTTATTCTGATAGGAAAAGTCCTTTATCGTCATTTCATAGCGGACACCCGCGATGTATCTGCGCATCTGCTCGTCGTATTCCTCGCTGATGTCGTAGGTTTTGTAAAGCTGATAAATGCAGTTATCCACCGTTGCATATCCGCCGACATTGAGGGTATTTTTCATCTTTGTGATGGCGGCGTCGCTGTCCTCTTTAAAGGCATAGGGCTGCGTTGCTGTTATGGGCAGGGAGTCGTTCCACTCCTCGCCGTTCTTAATCAGCACCGTCAGCACACGGTAGATTATCTCGTTTTCCGTGCCGGATACCAACGAGGACATCTGTAGATTTATGTTGTAGATTATTTTGTTTGTGTTGAGGATATTGCCCTTTGAATCCGCGATCTTTCCGCGCGCCGCCTCGATCTCCTGCTCGGCGGTGTAGGTGCTTTTTGTCAGTGCGAGATACGAGCTGCCGTCGGCGATCTGTATCTGAAGCAGCCTCAGCCCGCACATGAATGCAGCCACAATCACAACGGCAGCCAGCACTATTGAACGCACAAACGATGAAATCTTTGACATTTTAACCTCCGCGAAAATATCATGCCGCCGCAGCGAAGCAATTAATCCCTGTCGATCTCCTCGGATTCCTCCGCGGTCTGCGCGGATTCCTCAAGGCGCTGCTGCTCACGCGGGCGCAGCTTTACACAGATGAGATGGATAAGAAGATAGATCGGAATTGAAAACAATATCGCGCCGCCGTAGGATGGCAGCACCGTTCTCTGAAAGGATATGACCGCCCCAGAGCCTTCCCAGACCCAGTGCAGGAACAGCATATCCATCGCCGCCATCACGACCACCGTGACTGTGTTCATGATGAAATGGCTGAACACGTTCGACTTTACAAAGAACCTCGACAGCAGCGAGATGAACGGGCACGCCGCCAGCAGCCACAGCGCCGAAAAACCGAGTATCGTAACGCCGTTCGCCATATCCAGCATAAGCCCGCAGACCACGCCGAAAATTCCCGCCGCAAGGTCGCCCTCGTGCATCGCAACGGCGGTGGCAAGGGGTATCATCAGCAGCGGACAGTACCCGCGTATCATAGGGTTGCACTCGCAGGCGTAAAAGAAAACGAGCAGCGCAGCATACAAAAACCACCGCAGGAACACCCGCATCATCGCCTTGCGCGTGCGCGCCTTTCTTAATGAGATCCTACCCATAAAGCACCTTCATAATAACAGACTGCGCCGCACAGAAAGCCTGCGCGGTGCAGCAAAAATATCAGTCAGTTTCAAATGCGACGCCCTTGCCGTCGAAATCCGTAACGGCAAAGACGGATGTAACGCCGAAAAGATCCTCAGCAGGCTGAATAAGCGCGTGCTTGGAAAGCCCGTTCGGGTCGTCGTATACCTCTACCACGGTGCCCACCATCACCGAGCCGGGGAACAGTCCGCTCTTGCCGGAGGTATAAACTATGTCGCCCGCCTTGATGTCGGCATCCTTGAGGATGTCGCTCATAAGGCACATACCTTTTTCGGCGGAGGTAACGCTGTTTTCAAGCACGCCGGGGGTCTTGGAGCGCATGGTTATAACGCCCACATTCACCTGCGGGCTGAGTATCGTGGTCACGCGGGCATAGTTCTCCGCAATGCTTGTCACCCTGCCGACCAGCCCGACGGATGTCATAACCGGGTCGTTGAGTGCAAGGCCGTCCGCGGAGCCGCGGTTGACGGTAAAGCCGCCGTAAATATCGTTGGCATTGCGCGCAATAACGCCGCAGGGCTCGCTGAATACAAAATCCTTGTTCTTCTCTTTCAGCCCGAGCATTTCGCGCAGGCGTGCGTTTTCATCGAGGATATCCTCGTAATCCAGCGTCCTGCCGTACATTTCGGTAAGCTGAGCCTTCAGCTCGTCGTTTTCGCTTTTGTAAGTATCGGCGTTCACAAGCTTGTCGATAAACCCGCCTACGCCCTCTGACACTGCGTTAGCCGCGGTCACGAAAGGATACGTCACCGTGCCGATGATCTTTTCGGGAACGGTTTCCGTCCCCGCCGACACCGCCACATAGGTCATAAGTCCCAGAAGCAGCGCCGCAACGCATATCAGTATCTTGAATTTAACGCTGTGAAAAAACTCCCTCATGATCCTCCCGGCCTGTCAGATAAAGCTGCTCCCAAGGAACAGAGATCAATAAATCGTTTCGTCCTCGCTGAGAACATCCTCAAGCTTGTCGATGTTCTCAAGCACCTTGCCTGTGCCGTCCGCAACGCAGTCTAGCGGGTGCTCCGCGATCTTTACGGGCATACCTGTTTCCGCATGGATAAGCGCGTCAAGTCCGCGCAGCAGCGCGCCGCCGCCCGCAAGCATGATACCGTTTTCGATGATATCCGCAGCAAGCTCGGGGGGGCACTTTTCGAGGGTGGTCTTTACCGCCTCGATAACGCGGGAGAGCGGCTCGGAAATCGCCTCGCGTATCTCCTCGGATGTGATGGTGATATTCTCGGGCAGACCGTTCAGCAGGTTGCGGCCCTTGATATCCATAACGGGTTCATTCTCGTCTGTCTTGTATGCGGAGCCGATGCCCATTTTGATGTTCTCTGCGGTTCTTTCGCCGATGAGAAGATTGTACTTCTTCTTGATGTAATTAATGATGGAGTTGTCGAATTCGTCGCCCGCAACTCTAACGGAACGCGCGGTTACGATACCGCCGAGGGAGATTATAGCCACCTCGCTGGTGCCGCCGCCGATATCAACGATCATGCTGCCCATAGGCTCCGCAACGGGCAGACCCGCGCCGATAGCCGCAGCCATGGGCTCCTCGATGATGGATACGCGCTTTGCGCCCGCCTGCTGTGCCGCTTCCTTAACGGCGCGGCGCTCAACCTCCGTAACGCCCGAGGGAATGCAGATGATAACTCTCGCCTTGCTTCTGCCCTTGAGAGCCTTCTTGATGAACTGCGCAAGCATGATGGATGTCATGTCGAAATCAGCGATAACGCCGTCCTTCAGCGGACGAACAGCAACGATGGAGCCGGGGGTACGGCCGATAACTTCCTTTGCTTCCTGTCCGACATAGCGCACCTGACCCGCCTTTTTATCCACCGCAACAACGGACGGCTCGCGGATGATAATGCCCTTGCCCCTCATATATACAAGCGTATTTGCTGTGCCGAGATCGATTCCGATATCCTTGTTCATTCCAAACATACTGATGTTTCCTCCGAAAAATATATTAAAAAGTTTTAACCATAGTCAACCATAG